>NZ_CP022314.1:2546643-2639171 GCF_003352915.1 Arthrobacter sp. PM3
CGGCTACCGGGGAGCCTTTGCTATCCACGATTCGGATGGTCGCGGAGTCCAGGGGCGGCATAGTGACTGTGCCGACATCGGCTGCACCGCCGGTTAACGGCTTGGTGACGATCGTGAGTCCTGAACCGACGTTGGTGCGCGCGTATTCGAATACCAGCTGCGGTGACGTTTCAGCTGTGGGGATGCTGAACTGCCCCTTGTCGTTTGTAACTTGGTTGGGGTCCTGAATGCCGCCGGCTACGAAGGCCGGCGCTGCCGCCAGGGGTACGCCCGTTGAATCAACAAGAACACCAGTGACAAGGGGTACCACGGCACTTTCTGCCGAAGGCATGCTCACGAACAGCGCAGCAAGCGACATCACGACGACGGCAGAACCGCTCGTGATGCGCTGCCAGATTGGCGAAGAAGATCTCATACGCCGCCCCCCAATATCAAATAAGTACGGAGACACGAGTACCGCGCCCCACAGAGATACTCGATGGTATCGACACGCCAGGGAAACACCGGCAACCAGCCGATGGGCGTTGCCAGGACGATCAGGAGGATAACTTCAATTCACGTCCCCGTGAGCCGACGACCGACAAGTACCGGCCTCTACGCTCGCCCGGATGACTGGCGTCGGGTTGCAGGCTGCCACAATGCTGGCGGGTATGCCCTTGGTGGCCACGGAGCCGGCGCCGGTGACGCTGTTCACGCCGACGTTTCCCCCGGACGTGCAATGGCGCCCCCGTGGAATCATGCCCTCGGAAGCCTCGATTTGAACCAGTGCCCAGACCGGCCAGACCGATGCGCGGCAATTGACCGCCGGCGTTACGCCCCGCCCGTCTCCGTTGGCGGCGGTGTTCTTGTGGATCCGATGGCGTCGTTGCGACTGGCCTCGGGCCGGAGCCAGGCGTGAGGGCAGTGGACCTTTGCTTGGGACGATTGCAGGCGTCAGTGAACCGTCCCCAATATTCCATCAGCGGAGGCTGTTGTAGCACTGAAATGACTCCGTTGCGCAGCACCTAGATGTTGTTAGCCCGCCACACCGGAGCGGAGGAGAAGCGTAATAATTCCGCCACTTCCGTGTCCCTTTCCTGAAGCTCCCAGCCAATACTCAGGTTTTCCGTTTAGGCGGTTATAGTTCCTCGTGGGGGGATTGATCTGTCTGACCTGACACAAGGCTATATCTCAGTGACACCGCATGGCGGAGAAGCCACCCAGAGAACCAGCCAATCGAGTTAGACAGGAAATGCCATGACAGAGAACACGACGGTGCCCGACGCCAAACGCGAAGACGGGGCGCAGACAGCAGCGACGAAGGCAAAAAAGCCGGTGAACATACTCGGACTTATCGCTCTCATCACATCGGCGCTCGGGTTCATTTTCGCTTGCATGCCCGGTGCTCTCATCGTGGGCTGGGTACTGTTGCCAATCGCATTCGTTCTGGCCCTCGTTTCTCTGTTCCTTAGGGACAAAGCCAAATGGATGGGAATCACTGCCCTGATCGTCTCGATTGTGGGAACGATCGTCGGGTTCGCCGTGTTCTTTTCCGTTGTCGCATCGTCTGTCGACAACGCTTTCGGAAGCGGAGACACCAAAGTCGCCCAGCCGTCCAACAATGCAGGTGCCACTGGCGGAGCCGCAGACGCGAAGCCTGCAGCCAATGCCGGAACCCGCGAGAACCCTTACCCGATCGGCTCGGTTATCGAGTCTAAAGACTGGCGCGTTGTGATCAACTCAGTCACCCTCGCCGCCACGGATGCCGTTGTTACTGCCAACGAATTCAATAAGCCGCCGACCGCAGGGTCGGAGTACATTATGGTGAACTACTCCGCTACTTACATTGGCGATGACGCCAACGGTCAAATGCCCGCCTTCGTGTCCGTTGATTACGTCACAGCGGACGGTAATACTGTCAACGGCCTCGACAAGCTCGTGGTCGCCCCGAAGTCTATCGATACCACGAGCACGCTTTACAAGAATGCGACCGCAACGGGCAACAAAGCCATTGAAGTTCCGACCGCCACGGCCGGGCAAGGCGTCCTCGCCGTCAGGCCGGGCATGCTAGGCGACAAGGTATTCGTCGCCGTCAAATAGCACGTACAGGAAAGGCGCAAAGCCCCCGGCCGCAACCGGGGGCTTTTCTGTGTCGGACTACCGCCAGTGGCAAACTTCGTGATGGTGAGTTGAGCTCCCGACCCAAAGCTGTCCAGAGCGTGCCTCAAGTCCATGTCCCTTGTTCGTGCGCAATCTGACATCGTGGGCCGCCCTGAGGTGATGGCGTCAGTCCTGCAGCACCCAGGCGGCGTTGTTCGGCTGCCGCCAGCCGTCCGCCGCCAGGGGTGCAGCGCTGAGCAGGACCGTTCCGGCAGGCAGCTGCTTGGGCTCGGTGCCTATTGCGACGGCGACGTGGAAGTGTTCGTTGCGTTCGCAGATGAGGAGGTTTCCGGCTTTGACACGCCAGATGCCGCCGTCGTCCGCGGTGAAGACCTCGTTCTTCCACAACTGTCGGCGCAGCTCCAGCGCCGCCTTGGTCAGGCTCAGGGCCGACGTCGCGTCCTGCTGCTGACGTTGGACGGCGTGTGCGCCCCAGCCTTCGGGGACCGGGAGCCACGGATCGGCGGCGGTCTCAGCAACAGAGAACCCAACGTTCCGCGCCCCGTCCTCGGTCCACGGCAACGGGACACGGGTGCCGTCGCGGCAGACGCCGCCGCGGGCCCACATCGGATCCACCGGGGCCTGCACCGGGACGTCGACCTCGGGCAGGCCGAGCTCTTGGCCCTGGTAAAGGTACGCGGCGCCGGGCAGTCCCAGCAGCGCCACGAGGGCGATCCGCGCCCGGGCGGCGCCTAGGGAACCGCCGCCGAAGCGGGTGACGGAGCGGACGATGTCATAGTTTTCCAGCGCCCAGGTCGGGGCGGCGCCGTGCTCCAGACGCGCGGCTTCAAGCTCGTTGCCGACGGCGCCCCACGGGTCGGGGTCGGCCTCGTTAGACGCCGGTCATGTTAGGTCGGGGACGGGAGAGATCCCTCGCTCGGCCCGGCGCTGCGGGTCGGCCGCGTATTCCGACCACCCGCCAGGGTAGAGGCGACCGCGGCCGAGCTCGGCGTGCTCGAGGACCAGGAGGTTGTGGCATGCTGTGATGCCCGAACCGCAGTAGGAGACGACGGCGGAGCCATCCTCGATTCCGGCGCGGGCGAACGCCGCAAGCACCTCGGCGATCGGGCGCAGATGCCCTCTGGCGTCAAGGTTTTCCCGGCACGGGACATTCACTGCGCCGGGGATGTGCCCCGGCTGGGGATCGGTGGGGACTTGGAGAGTGCCGTCGAAACGGTCGGCGTTCCGGGCGTCAACAATGACGCCCTCCCATCCCTTGAGACTCTCAGCCTGCACGAGGAGGTCCGCGGGCCAGGGGGCCGGAGTGAAGCCTGCCGGCGAAGGTTCCACCGGAGCTGTTTCGAGCCGGCCTGCCCACGCAGCGATGCCGCCGTCGAGTAACGCCGCGCGCGTGCCGAGCGCCCTCAGCATCCACACGAGCCGAGCCGCGATGACACCCCCGGCGTCATCGTAGGCGACAACGACCGAGCGGTCGCCAATGCCCAGGGAAGCCATGCCGCGGGCGAAGACCTCAGGTTCGGGAAGCGGGTTGAGCCCCCGCGGGCCGGGGCCGCCCGAGAGCCATGCGTCGAGGTCCACGAAGATGGCGCCCGGGAGGTGCCCGCGGTCGTACGCCGCCCTGCCGGACGAGCCGTCCAGGTACCAGCGAACGTCTGCGACGATGACCTCGTCCCGGTGGCCTGCAAGCCACGCGGCATCAACAAAGGGGGATATTGCAGCGGGCTGCTGGGGCGCGTCCATGAAGGCCACCCTAGACATGCTTCCACCATTCAAGACATTTTGTCTCAAATAGTGAAAGGGCTCGTAATTGCCCCTGCGTACGCCCGGAAGTTACAGCCCGGCTCAGTCCCGGAGCACCCAGACGGCATTGTTCGGCTGCAGCCAGCCGTCCTCTGTCAGCGGCGCGGCACTGAGCAGAACCGTTCCGGCCGGCAGCTTCACGGGTTCCGTTCCCATCGCGACGGCGACGAGGAAGTGCTCGTTGCGTTCGCAGATGAGGAGGTTGCCGGGCTCGACCCGCCAAGTACCGCCGTCGTCCGTGGTGAAGACCTCGTTCTTCCACAACTGCCGGCGCAGCTCCAGCGCCGCCTTGGTCAGGTTCAGGGGGGACGTCGGGTCCTGTTCCTGCCGTTCGACGGCGTGGGTTCCCCAGCCGGCCGGGACCGGCAGCCACGGATCCGCGATGGATTCACCGAGCGAGAACCCGTGGTTCAGCGAAGCGTCCTCCGTCCAGGGCAGCGGGACGCGGGCGCCGTCGCGGCAGACGCCGCCGCGGGCCCACATCGGATCCACCCGGGCCTCCACGGGGACGTCGACCTCGGGCAGCCCGAGCTCCTGGCCCTGGTAGAGGTACGCGGCGCCGGGCAGTCCCAGCAGCGCCACGAGGGCGGCCTGTGCCCGGGGGGCGCCAAGCGAACCGCCGCCGAAGCGGGTGACGGAGCGGACGATGTCATGGTTCTCCAGCGCCCAAGTCGGGGCGGCGCCGTGCTCCAATCGGGCGGCTTCGAGCTCGTTGCCGACGGCGGCCCACGCCTCCGCGTCCCAGCCGAGCTTCACGAACGCGAACGCGAAGGCCTGGTGCATCTCGTCGGCGCGGGTGTAGCGGGCGGCGCGGGCCGGTTCCAGGTTGACCTCGCCCACCAGCAGCCGGTGCGGCTCGTACTTCTCGGCCAGGGTGCGCCAGCGCCGGTAGACCCCGTGGACGTCCTCCTGGTCCGAGACCTGCGGGTTGGACCGCAGCCCGTCGACCACGCCGCCCTCGGACGGCGAATCGGGCAGGCCGTCGGCCTTGAACAGGGCATGTGCGACGTCGATGCGCAGCCCGTCCACGCCCTTGTCGAACCAGAAGCGCAGCACGCCGTCGAAATAATCACCGACGGCGGGATTGCGCCAGTTCCAGTCCGGCTGCCCGGCCGAGAACAGGTGCAGGTACCAGTCTGTGTCCGTCACGGAACCGGGGGTGGCGCGGCTCCAGGCCCGGCCGCCGAACACGCTCTGCCAGTTATTCGGCGGAGTCCCGCCGTCCTGGCCTTCAACAAAGTGGAACATGTCCCGCTCCGGCGAGCCCGGGCCGGCCGCGAGGGCCGCCTGGAACAGCGGGTTCTCCGACGAACAGTGGTTGGGGACGACGTCGAGCAGGACCCGCAGGCCCAGCGCGTGCGCCGCCGAAAGCAGGACATCGAACTGGTCCATGGTGCCGAACAGCGGGTCCACGCCGCAGTAGTCGGTGACGTCGTAGCCCTGGTCCACCTGCGGGGAGGGCTGGAACGGGGTCATCCAGATGCCGTCGACACCGAGCGCGGCGATGTACGGCAGCCGGGCGGTGAGCCCGGCGAGGTCGCCCACGCCGTCGCCGTCGCCGTCGGCGAAGGAACGCGGGTAGACCTCGTAGATGACGGCGGACTGCCACCAGTCCGGCGCGGGCGCCAGCGCCGTCTCCTCGAGCGGGCCCGCCTGCGGGCCGGGAACAGGGCTCATTTGCTCGCGCCCGCCGTGAGGCCTTCGACGATCCGCCGCTGGAAGATCAGCACCATAATCACCAACGGTACGGTGACGATCACGCCGGCGGCCATCTGCTCGCCGAACGGCGCCTGGAATTCGGTGGCGCCGGTGAACTTGGAGATCGCCACCGTGGCTGTCTGGATCCTGGGGTCGTTGATCATGGACAGCGCGATGATGAACTCGTTCCAGCTGTGGATGAAGGTCAGGATCGCGGTGGTGAACACGCCCGGCGCGGCGAGCGGCAGCAGGACCCGGCGGAACGCCTGCCACTTGGTGCAGCCGTCGATCATCGCGGCTTCCTCGAGGTCGAACGGCAGGGCCTTCATGAACGTGGTGAGGTTCCAGACCGCCAGCGGGATCGCGAAGGACAGGCTGGGGACGATCATGGCCTGGTAGGTGTTGATCCAGCCGAGGTCCGTGAAGAGGCGCAGCAGGGGCACCACCACGGAGATGCCGGGGAACATCGACGTCGCGATGATCACGCCGAGGATCAGCGACTTGAAGCGGAAGTTCAGCCGGGAGATCGCGTACGCCGCAAAGACGCCCAGGACCAGCGCGAACGCGGTGGTGGTGCCGGCCACGATCAGGGAGTTCAGCAGGGCCTGGCCGAACATCGTGGAGCCGTCGAACACCTTGACGTAGTTCTCGATCGAGAACGGCTGCGGCAGCAGTGTGTTGTCGAAAATGTCGGCAGTGCGGCGCATGCTGGAGACCAGCATCCAGTAGAACGGCGCCAGGCAGTAGGCGAAGATCAGCGCCAGGCCCAGGTACACGCTGTAGGAGCGCCAGCTGCGCTGTTTTTTCGGTTTGCCGGGGCCGACGACGGCGGCGTCCGCCTTGGGTGCGACGGCGCCCGATGCGCCCGGGGCGCCGGAGTCTTTGGCGGCGTTGCGGAGGTCTGAGATCGTCATCGGGTGGCCTCGGCCTTCTGCGTGCTGGCGGTGGGGGAGTCGGTGCGCTTGGCGCGCTTTCTAGAGGCCAGGCGCAGTTCCTTCGCGCCGGTGACGTCGGCGCCGAGCACCTTCACGAACACAATCGCGACCACCGCCACGTACAGGAAGAGCATCACCGCGAACGCCGAGGCGGAGCCGTAGCGGAGCTGGTTGGATTCGTCCCACGCGAGCATGGAGAGGGTCTCCACGGATTCCTTGCCGGGTCCGATCAGCACGAACGGGAGGTCGAACATGCGCAGCGCGTCGAGCATCCGGAACAGCACGGCGACCAGCAGGGTGGGCTTGACCAAGGGGAGGGTGATGGAGCCGAGCTGGCGCCACCAGCCGGCGCCGTCGATCTTGGCGGCCTCGTAGACTTCGGCGGGGATGACCTGCATGCCGGCGAGGACCAGCAGGCCGATGAACGGGGCGGTCTTCCAGACCTCGGCGATGATGATGGCCGCGCGGGAGGCGTTGCCCTCGGCGGTCCAGAGGATTTCGCTGCCGAGCAGGGTGTTGGCGATGCCGTCGGACTGGAAGATCCAGCGCCACAGCAGGCCGGACACGGCGGTGGGCACGGCCCAGGGGACCAGGATGCTGGCGCGCAGGAAGGACCGGCCGCGGAAGGCACGGTTCATGGCGAGGGCCAGACAGAGGCCCAGGACGGTCTCCAGAAACACGGTGGTGAGGGTGAAGAACGTGGTGTTGCCGAGGGCGTTGAGAAAGCGGCGGCCGGATTCGCCGACGAACAGGTCGGCGTAGTTGGCCAGGCCCACGAACGCGTCGACGTCGGTGACGAAGCCGTCCGCGTCCAGGCCGGACTCGGCGCGGAACAGCGACTGGTGCACCGCGGAGAGCAGCGGGTACAGGATCACCAGGGCCAGGACCAAGAGGGTGGGGGAGAGCAGGAGCGCGGCCATGCGGCCTTCGCCGGAGGTGAGCCTGCCGCGGCGGCTGCGGGTGTCGCGGTTGCGCGGGCTGGCTGATGGGGGCGTGCCGGGCTGCGCGCCGGCGGGCGGGGCGGTCGTCGTCGTCATTCTGGGCACCTCACTGGTGGTGCAGCTGCCCGGCCGGCCGGGGAATTAATCGGCGGGGCCGGCCAGGCAGCTGCTAGGGGGTTGGTATTGCTGGGCCGGACTACTTGGCGGCAAGCTCGGTGAGCTTGGCCTGCATGTCGTTCAAGGCCGTGTCCGTGTCCTTGGCACCGGTGATCGCGGCGTAGGCCTCTTCCTGGATGGCCTTGGTGGTGGCGCCATACTGGACCACCTTGGGCCGCGGCTGGGCGTTGCTCAGCGAGGTCAGCAGGGTGGGGAAGAACGGGCGCTTGGCGACGACGGCGGGGTCCGCGTAGAGCGAGGCGTAGGCCGGGGCGCGGGAGGACAGGGCGAGGCGCTTCTGGGCCTGTTCCTCGCTGGTGAAGAACTTGATGAATTCCAGGGCCGTGGCCTTGTTCTTGGTGAACGGGGACACGGCGAGGTTGCGCCCGCCCAGGGTGGAGACGCCGGGACCGTCGGTGCCCGGGATGGAGGTGACGCCGAACTTGCCGGCCACCTTGCTGGAGCCGTCGGTGGCGCTCAGCGAGGAGTAGAGGAAGGGCCAGTTGCGCAGGAAGACGAGCTTGCCGTCCTGGAACGCGCGGCGGCCCTGCTCTTCGAGATAGGTGATGGCGTCGGAGGGGAAGAGGCCTTCCTTGAAGCCGTCCACCAGCAGGTTCAGGCCCTTCTTGGCCTCGGGGGTGTTGACGGTGGGCTTGCCGTCGGCGTCGACCACCGTGCCGCCGGCGGAGGCCACGGCCTCGGAGAAGTTGACCGTGAGGGCCTCGTTCTTGTCGAACTGGCCGGCGTAGCAGGACATGCCCTTGGCTTCCGGAAGGGCCAGGACGGCCTTGCAGGCGGTCTTCATCTCGTCCCAGGTCTTGGGCGGGGCGGCGATGCCGGCGGCCTTGAGCAGGTCGGAGCGGAAGTAGAACAGGGCGCCGTCGGTGTAGTACGGGGCGCCGTAGAGGGTGTCGCGGTACTTGGCGGCGTTGACGGGGCCGGGGATCATCTTGTCGGTGGGGACGGCGTCGGCCGGCAGCGGCAGGATCCACTTGTTGGCGGCGAACTCGGACGTCCAGACGACGTCGAGGTTCAGCACGCTGAAGGTGTCCGACTTGATCTGGGCGTTCTGGATGAGCTGCTGGCGCTGCTGGTCCGCGGAGTCCGGCAGTTCGATGAACGTGACCTTCTCGTCCGGGTGGGCGGCGTTCCACTCCTCGATGCTCTTGTTCGCGGCCTTCGACGAGTCGCGGGAGGAGACGTAGTTGATGGGGCCCTTGCCCTCGAACGCCACGGCGCTGCCCGGGGCGCTCTTGGCCTCGGGTGCGGTCCCGCCGCAGCCGGTGAGGGCGACGGCGGTCACGGTGAGCGTGGCGGTGGTGGTGAGAAGAGTCTGCCAGGTGCGGCGTCGCTGCCTCATGTGTTGCTCCTTGTCGTTTTTGGGGGGGTGCGGGTGTTTTAGTGCGTGCTGAAGCCCGGCCCCGGGCATGCGGATGCCGCGGGGCCGTTGGTGGGTAAATCGGTGGGTGTTTAGGCGGCCGGGCTAGCCGACCGGTTCCAGGGTGCCGGGCAGTGTTCGGTCTGCCGTTGATGGGTTTGGCGGCGCGGTGGAGCCGCGCTCGATCATCCGGTGCGGCATGATCTTCGGCCCCAGGTCGCGGGAGCGGAGCAGTTTCTTGACCGCCATCCGTCCCATCTCTTCTAGCGGCTGCGCCATGGTGCTCAGCGGCGGGTTCACGTGCCGGGAGGTGGAGGTGTTGTCGAAGCCCAGGACGGACACGTCTTCCGGCACCCGCAGGCCGCGCCTTTGCAGTTCATTGACGACGGCGGCGCCCATCTCGTCGCTGACAGCGAAGATCGCGGTCAGGCCGGGATCCTGGCGCAGCAGGTCGTCGACGCCGGGGGCGCCGCTTTCGTAGAAGAAGGTCCCGGTCCCGGTGACCGGGGTGCACGTGGCCTCGGCCATGGCGCGGAGGTAGCCGCGCTGGCGGGGCTGGGCCACGTAGACCGATGCCGGGTCCCCGGCCAGGAGGCCGATGCGCCGGTGGCCGAGCCGCAGCAGGTGACGGGTCGCGTCATAGGCTGCCTGCTCGTCGTCGATCGCCACGCTGGGGGAGCCCGACTTGTCGCTGATGGCGACGGAGATGATGGGGACGTTCGGCCCCAGCAACTGCCTGGTCTCCGGGGTGATCACCGCGGAGATGAGGATGACGCCGGCGGCCCGGTAGGTCCGCAGCGTCCGGAGATAGCCGGCGATGTAGGCGGACTTTGCCCCGGTGCGGCCCAGCATCACGGCGTAGCCGCGTTCCTGGGCTTCCTCCTCGACGCCCTGCATCACCTGGGAAGCGAGGGCATCCGAAACCATCGGTGCGAGGAGCCCGATGACCGAGGTCTGCCGCGTTTTCAGGCCGCGGGCCAGGGAGTCGGTTTCGTAGCTGAGCTTCCTGACCGCCTCTTCGACCCGCTCCCGGGTTTCTTCGGAGTATCCGACCAGTCCGTTGACTACGCGGGAAACAGTGGCGGGTGAGACGCCGGCGTGCTTGGCGACATCGCGGATTGTTGCCACTGTTCCTCCTCCCTGAGGGCTGCCTGCGGGCGCTGCGTAAGCCGTGATGATGGCGGTCACGCAAACGGTTTACGTAAACGGTTTCGTAAGGTGCAGGATCAACAGTAAGGGCAGACGTGCCGAAGGCGTGACTGTTTAGGAAACAACGCCCTCAGGAGGGCCCGCGGCGCCCGGTCCGTCGAACACTGCGCTCGTGCTGCTCTGGGGCACCACCACGTGGACGGCGTTGCGCTGGACGGTGAAATCGGTGGGCGTGGCGGTGGCGATCTCGCCGTCGAGGTTCACCGGCAGCGGCTGGTCGGTGACCAGCCGGACCTTCGTGGTGGTCAGGTGGTACACCCGGTCGTGTTTGATGAAGCTTCCGTCCTTGAGCAGCCGTGCGATGCTCACGTGCTCCCGCAGAGGGCCCGCCAGGATGGCGTAGATATCAAGGATGTGGTCATCGATTCCCGCAGTGGGGGAGACGGTGTTGCCGCCGCCGTAATGCCGGCCGTTGCCGACCGCCACCTGCAGCAGGTCCTCAAGCTCCAGCGGCTCGTGGTCGCCCTCCGGAAACTCGAGGCGGGCCCGGAACGGCTTGTGCCGGGCATATGCCCGAACCGTGGCGATGCTGTAGGCCAGTGGCCCGAGGGACCGCTTCAGGCGGGGGCTGAGCGCCTCGGTCACCGCCACCGAGAGGCCCACGGATGCGACGTTGAGGAACGGCTCACCGTTGGCCCGGCCGAGGTCGATGTCCACCACCTTGCCTTCGGCGACGGTGGCGCACGCCCCGGCAAGATCGTTGGGTATCTCCAGCGTGCGGGCGAAGTCGTTGGCGGTGCCCAGTGGAAGCACACCGAGGACAACGTTGGTGCCGGCCACCCGGCCGGCGGCGTAGGAGACCGTCCCGTCCCCGCCGCCCACAACCACAAGGTCATGCCCGTCCGCAAGCACCCGGTCAAGCGTCCCGGCCAGGTCTGCCCCCGACCGCACCTGGTGCACGGCGGAGATCGGCACGCCGGCCGTGCGCATCGCGTCCACGGCAGGTTCGTGTGATGCCCCCCGGCGGGAACCGGCGTTGATCACAACGGCGGCGGAGCGTGCGTCCCGGGGAGCCTTCATGAAAATCATGCTAGCCCGCGGACCTGTGAATTCCGTCAGCCGGCCACCGCCGCCTTCGCGGCCTGCGAGGCCGCCATCCACTCGCTCAGCCACGGGGCCCGGACGCTGGAGGTGATCCGGCAGTCGGCCACGAAGGTTCCCCGGGCGCCGGCGTCGATCCAGTCGGTGAGCGCGGAAAGGTCCGCCAGCGAGCGGATGATCGCCGATTCGGCACCCAGCGCCCGGGCGACGCCGCTGAAGTCCACCTCGGGGATCAGCATGGGCTTCTCGGTCAGGCCCTGGGACCCGTACTGGTGGATTTCGGCTCCGTAGGCGGCGTCGTTGTAGATCACGACGACGGCGCTGCTGGCGGCGCCGATCAGCGATTCGAGGTCGGACAGGCCCATGAGGAACCCGCCGTCGCCGGAGGCCAGCACCAGGGTGCGGCCGTCCTCCACCGCGCGGGCGGCGCCGACGGCGCTGGCAAGGCCCAGCCCGATGGTCTGGTACGCCGTCCCCACCATGACCAGGTCCTGCGGCCTCGGGATGCGCCAGTACATGGGCGCCCAGCCGACAAAGTGCCCGCCGTCCTGGACCACCGTGCGGCGCTCCGGCAGCACCGCATCCAATGCGGTGGCGAGGGAGCGCGGGTCCAGCCGGCCGTCCGGCGTCTCCGCGGAGCCCGGGTGGTGGGCCGGGCCTTCGGCCAGGCGTTTGCGGGCCTCCGCGCGCCAGGCTCCAGCGGTGCCGGCGGCCGGCGAAGCCGGGCCATCCAGCATCTTGAGGATGCGTGCCGCAGCAGACTTCACGTCCGCGCTGACGAACGTGTCCACCCGGGGGTGCGTCGGCTGGAGGGCGGCGTCGATCTGGATGACCGTGCTGTCCGGGCCGAGCAGGTGCCCGAACCGCATGGTGAAGGGGCTCAGGCTTGCGCCCGCCACGAGGACCACGTCGGCCTCACCCATGAGCCCGGCCGCGGTGTCGGTGCCGAAGCCGCCCGCGACGCCGAGATAGCCGTCGCCCTGGAGGAGGTTGAGCGCCAGCGCTGTTCCGGCGGTCAGCGCGCCGAGGCGGTCGGCGAGTTCCCGGAGCTCCGGGCCGGCGCCGGCGAGGTGCGCGCCGCGTCCGGCCAGGATCAGCGGACGCTGCGCCCCGGCGAGCAGGCGGGCTGCCTGCGCAAGGTTGCCGTGGCCGCCGCCGTCGACGTCGTCACTTCCGGCCGGTGCCAGCGGCGCCGGAAGCTCTTCATCGGCCGCCTCGAGTGCCGCGAGGTCGTAGGGGATGGCAATCACGACGGCGGTGCGCCTGGTGAGTGCGTACTCCACGGCCTGCTGCGTGATGGAACCCGCGGCGTCGCGGGTGACGGTGAAGGTGGCCGCGCCGAGGCCCGCGGCGATGGCTGCCTGGTCCACGTCCTGGGGGCGGGCGCCGGTGCTCGGAGCATCCCCGGTGACCAGCACGACGGGGATTTGTGCCTGGACCGCTTCGGCCAGGGCGGTGAGCGCGTTGGTGTAGCCGGGGCCGTAGGTGGTGGTGCCCGCGGCGAGACGGCCCGACGTCCGGTAGTAGGCGTCGGCCGCGGCGATGGCGGCGCCCTCATGCCGGACGGCGGAGAAGTGGAGCCCCAGCTTCTCGGCGGCATCCAGGAAGTGGACGTTTCCGTTGCCCATCACACCGAAGAGATCAGTGAGGTAGCTGCTGAGAACCTGTGCCACGCGGCCGGAAACGGTGAGTGAAGTCATGCAGGAAGTGTGTGTGCTGGGTCACGAATCGGCAAGAGCGTTGCCCTTAGATGGGATTTTTGGCAGTCCAACGGCGCAGGAAGTGAAAATCTGCACACTCGTGGTCCGGGCCAGGCGCCTTAGTCGGCGGGGCGGGATTCCTGCTCCGAGAGCCGGGCCAGGAGGCCGTCGTAGCGCGGGGGCATCAGTTCCAGCACGGAAATGGCGGTACTGGTCCGCTGGATGCCGTCGATCTCCAGGATCTGGTTGGTGATGCGGTAGAGGTCGGCCGTGCCGCGGGCCACCACCTTGGCCATGAGGTCCGCATCCCCGGTGGTGGCGTGCACCTCGATGACCTCCGGGATCGCGGCGAGCCCGTCCTCCACCGCTCCGGTGCGCGTCTGGCTGATGGACAACGAGAGGAAGGCCATCAGCTCATAGCCCAGCGCCGCGGGGTCCAGTCGGCGACTGAACGACCGGAGGGCGCCGCTACGCTCGAGCCGCGCCAGCCGTGCATGGACAGTGTTCCGGGCGACGCCGAGCGTCCGCGAGAGTGCCAGGGCGCTGGCTTCGGGATCCTTGTCCATGGCCAGGATGATCCTGCCGTCCAGGGAATCCAGGGTGCGAGAGTTCGGGTTGGTCATATTTTCACCGCAAACAATAGAAGTTGAGCAGAAGTCCCAATGGAATGAGCGTATCTTGCATTGTGCGGCGGGTCACAATCATGATCGGTCCTCATGACCCATGATCAGCTCCTCACCGCACCGGACACCGCGCTTCCCACCCTTCGCGGGGCTGTGGCCGGACTTCCGACCTACGTTCCGGGACGGCGGAGTGCCGGCCTGGACATTGCCGCCCTCGCCAGCAACGAAAGCCACTACGAGCCGCTGCCCGCGGCCGCCGCCGCCGTGACCGAAGCGGCCGGCACCATGAACCGCTACCCGGACAGCGCCGCCGTCGAACTCCGCGAACGGCTGGCCCGGCACCTGGGCGTCACCGTCGGGGAGGTCGCGGTGGGGCCCGGCAGCGTGGGGGTCCTCCAGCAGATCATCACCGGACTGTGCGACGCCGGCGACGAAGTGATCTTCGCCTGGCGCTCCTTCGAGGCGTACCCCATCCTGGTGGAGCTGGCCGGCGCCCGGCCGGTCCGCATCCCGCTGGACGACGCCGAGGGCCACGACCTCGAGGCCATGGCTGCCGCCGTCACCGACCGCACCAAGGTGATCCTGCTCTGCACCCCCAACAATCCCACGGGCGTGCCGATCAGCCACGAGCGCATCGAGGCCTTCCTGCAGTCCGTCCGGTCCGACATCCTCGTGGTGGTCGATGAGGCCTACGTGGAGTACGCCGACGCGGGCAGCGGCCCCAATTCCCTGGCGCTCTACCGCCGGTACCCGAACGTCTGCATCCTGCGCACCTTCTCGAAGGCCTACGGACTGGCCGGCCTGCGCGTGGGCTACGCCGTGGCCGCGCCGGCCATCGCCCAGGGACTGCGCCGCACCGCCCTGCCCTTTTCCGTGAGCGCGCTGGCCCAGAAGGCGGCCATCGCGT
Source organism: Arthrobacter sp. PM3 (assembly GCF_003352915.1). NCBI lineage: Bacteria > Bacillati > Actinomycetota > Actinomycetes > Micrococcales > Micrococcaceae > Arthrobacter > Arthrobacter sp. PM3. The sequence goes on from NZ_CP022314.1 coordinate 2,561,132, forward strand.
CCCTCGACGCCGGGGATGAGATGGAAGTGCGGGTTGCAGCCGTCAAGCAGGAGCGCGCCCGGATGGCCGCGCAGCTGGAAGCGCAGGGCTGGAAACTGCAGCCAAGCCAGGGCAATTTCCTGTGGATCCGCGCGGATGACACCCTCCGGGCAAGGCTGGTGGACGCGTTCGACCGCGCAGACATCCTGGTCCGGGCGTACCAGGGCGACGGCCTGCGGATCACCGTGGCCGATGCCGCCTCCAACGACCGCGTGCTCCGGCTCCTGGCAGCCCACGCAGGCTGAACTCCTCCTGACCTTTACCAACCCGTTCCACCAACAACCAGAGGACTCCCATGGAACAACAGACAACGACGTCTGGCCGCGCACTGGGCGCGGCACTCAAACCCCGCCAGCTCACCATGATGGGCCTGGGAAGCGCCATCGGCGCGGGCCTGTTCATCGGCTCCGGTGCCGGCATCCAGGCGGCCGGCCCGGCCGTGCTGATCTCCTACCTCGTCGCCGGCACGCTGATCATCCTCGTGATGTGGGCGCTCGGCGAGATGGCCGCCGCCAACCCGGACAGCGGCGCCTTCTCCGTCTATACCGCGAAGGCGTACGGGCCGGTGGCCGGCGCCACGGTGGGCTGGCTGTGGTGGGTGCAGCTGGTGGTGGTCATCGCGGCCGAGGCGCTCGGTGCCGCGGCCCTGCTGGCCACCATCTTCCCGGCCCTGCCGGTGTGGCTGATGGCTTTCGTGTTCATTGTGGTGCTTACGGCCGTGAACCTGACCAGCGTCAAGAACTTCGGCGAATTCGAGTTCTGGTTCGCCCTGCTCAAGGTGGCGGCGATCGTCGGGTTCCTGGCGGTGGGCGCTGCGCTGCTCTTCGGCTGGCTGCCGGGCGTGCCGTCGCCGGGCCTGTCCAACTTCACGGGCGCCGGGTTCGCGCCCAGCGGCTTTGCCGGGATCGCGACGGCGCTGTTCGTGGTGGCGTTCGCGTTCGGCGGCACCGAGATTGTCTCCGTCGCCGCAGCTGAGACCGCCGAGCCTGCCCGCAGCGTGAAGAAGGCAGTCCGCACCGTGCTGTGGCGCATCCTGGTCTTCTACATCGGCGCCATCTTTGTGATCGCCGCGGTGGTTCCGGTGGGGTCGGCGGGGCTGAAGAGCCCTTTCGCCGCCGTGTTGGACGCCGCCGGCATGCCCGGCGCTGCCACCGCCATCACCCTGGTGGCCGTCGCTGCGCTGCTGTCGGCCCTCAACGCCAACCTCTATGGCGCGTCTCGGATGGCGTACTCCCTCGCGGAGCGCGGCGAGGCACCACGGGTGCTGGCCTCGGTGTCCAAGGCGCGGGTCCCGGTGGTGGCCGTCCTGGCCAGCGTCGCCTTCGGCATTGTCACGGTCGTACTGGAGCTGGCCTTCCCCGACATGGTCCTTCCGGTCCTGCTCAACATCGTGGGCTCGACGTGCCTGCTGGTGTGGACGTCCGCCCTCCTGGCCCAGCTCGCGCTGCGCCTCCGCGCCGACCGCGCGGGCACGGAGCTTCCCCTGCGGATGCCCGGCTTCCCGGGGCTCACGGTGTTTGGCCTGGTGATCCTCGCGGCGATCTTCACGGTGGGCTTCATCGGCGAGGACTCCCGTCCCCAGCTCCTGAGCACGTTCGGGCTTGTGGCGGTTCTTGCGAGTGGGTGCTGGCTGAACCAGCGGAACCGTAAGGTTGCGCCGGTTGGGGAGTCCTCGGAGGACGCCAAGGAGCCTGTGCTGATCGACTAGATCACGTGCTGCGGACCCGCATGGCGGTCCGGTGCACGCGGAGGGCGCGTCCGGCTTTGGCCGGGCGCGCCCTTCGCAATGCTTTGCCGACACCGCCGGCTTCAACACCATCTCCGCCGGCGCGCCATCATCGCATACTCGTTCGGCGCAGGCCACCGTCTCCATCCTGCTGTACGCGATGGGCTGCGACTCCGTCCTGCCCGAGGCAGTCATCGGCATATTCCAAGGTCACCGTCAGCCGTGGACCGAGGTCGGCGACGGCGCTGAACGTCGCTTCGAGCCGGGAGGAGCCCACGGACGATGCCGCGAAACGGGTAGGCAATGACGCGGTACCGGGGTGCCGGGCGGTGCGGTGGAGCCGCGCTCGATGAGCCGGTGCGGCATGATCTTGGGTCCGAGGTCGCGTGAGCGGAGAAGTTTCTTGACCGCCATCCGGCCCATCTCCTCGAGCGGCTGCGCCATGGTGCTCAACGGCGGGTTCACGTGCCGGGGGGTGGAGGTGTTGTCGAAGCCCAGGTCGGAGACGTCCTCCGGCACCCGGAGCCCGCGGCGCTGCAGTTCGTTGACGACGGCGGTGCCCATTTCGTCGCTCACCGCGAAGATCGCGGTCAGGCCGGGATCGTGGCGCAGCAGTTCGTCGACGCCGGGCGCGCCGCTTTCGTAGAAGAAGGTCCCGGTGGCGGCGACGGGCGTGCACTTGGCCTCGGTCATGGCGCGGAGGTAGCCGCGCCGGCGGGGGTGGGCCACGTGGACCGACGCCGGGTCCCCGGTGAGCAGGCCGATGCGCCGGTGCCCGAGCCGCAGCAGGTGCCGGGTCGCGTCGTAGGCTGCTTGCTCGTCGTCGATGGCTACGCTGGGGGAGCCGGACTTGTCGCTGATGGCGACGGAGATGATGGGAATGCTGGGGCCCAGCAGTTGCCGCGTCTCCGGCGTGATCACCGCGGAGATGAGGATGACGCCGGCGGCCCGGTAGGTCCGCAGCGTGCGGAGGTAGCCGGCGATGTAGGCGGACTTGGCGCCGGTGCGGCCGAGCATCACGGCGTAGCCGCGCTCCGGGGCTTCCTCCTCGACGCCCTGCATCACTTGGGAGGCGAGGGCGTCCGAGACCATCGGTGCGAGGAGTCCGATGACCGAGGTCTGCCGGGTATTCAGGCCCCGGGCGAGGTGGTCCGTTTCGTAGCTGAGCTTCCTGACCGCGGCCTCGACTCGTTCCCTTGTTTCGTCGGAATAGCCGACCAGTCCGTTGACCACGCGGGAAACAGTGGCGGGGGAGACGCCGGCGTGCTTGGCCACGTCGCGGATGGTAGCCACTGCTCCTCCTCCCTGAGGGTGCCTGGTTGGTTGCGGAAACCGTCGTGATGACAGTCACGCAAACGGTTTACGTAAACGGTTTCGTTCGGTGCAGGATCAACAGTAGGGGGAGACGTGCCGAAGGCGTGACTGTTTAGGAAACAACGCTCTCAGGAGGCGCCGCGGCGCCCCCTCCGTAGAACAATGCGTCAGTGCTGCTTTGGGGCACCATGGCGTGGACGGCGTCGCTGGGCGGTGAAGTCAATGGACGCTGCGTGGAGATCTCGCCGACGAGGTTCACGGCAGCGGCTGGTCCGAGAGCAGCCGGACCCCTGAAACCCCGCCAGCTCACCATGATGGGGCTGGGAAGCGCCATCGGCGCGGGCCTGTTCATCGGCTCGGGCGCGGGCATCCAGCTGCCGGCCCGGCGGTGCTGATCTCGTACCTCGTGGTCGGCACCCTCATCATCCTGGTGATGTGGGCGCTCGGCGAGACGGCCGCCGCCAACCCGGACAGTGGCACCTTCTCCGTCTACCCCGCCAAGGTCTACGGGCGGGTGACGGGCGCCACTGTGGGTTGGCTCGCTTGGATTGCGCAATAACCCTGCGGGCGCTTGCAGACCGCGTTGACAGTCGGCCTCTGCCGCTTTGCCGGCACATGACTTGGTAGAAAGTGAGTGGGCGGCACTCGATGACCTCACGGATATTGATCGTCCGACTTTCTTAATGAACCAAACGGTGCTGTGTGGGCGGCTACACGACTAAGCAGGCTCGGGCAGTGTGAAAGCGTTTGACAATTGGCTGAGAAATTCGGGTTGCGGCAATCTACGTCCTATGTGGAGATGAAACCCAACGGGACAGACATCCGTAGGACAACAAACTTGCCTACTGCCGTGCGTAACATGATTCACCACCCGGAAAATCAGAGGAGAATTTTATCCGACACTGACCTAAGCGACAGCATTGAACTCCCTCCAGGCATAGCAAAGCGCCTCGCACCGCCACTTCCCGGCCTAACCTAAGCTTGCGGCTGGAGGCGCCTGCAGCTGCTTATCGAACAGCACCTTGGTCATGTGGGACAGGCTCGCGGACGTGGTTGTCCGCTATGGCAGGCCTGTCCCCGAGCAGGTGACGGTCTCGCGCTGCCCGTGCGGGCGGTCCGCCCGGCGTTACAGGGGCCCTCCGTGCTGTTGCCCGTAGTGCACGCTCAAACCGGCATCCCCAGTCCTACATGAAGACTGTAATCGGCGTCCTTCAACTAAAGCGCCTGCCAAAGGTTCAGTCCGTGGAACGGCAAGAGTCAAAAATCCCTTATGCTTCATCAAATGAGTCAGACCAGCCTACCGCTTCCCAGTCCTGGAGATTGGTGCCAGCCCGATGAGCGACGCTCGGGCATTCGATCCGCGCATGAGATTCAGTCACCTGAATTTGATCTCGACCTGTGGCGCGTATACGAATGGCTTCTTGATCGGCCGATTGGAGAGTTGCTACGTATAGCAACCGATGATGCAGTGAAATATGTTTTGGACGGCGCGCGGACATGGAGATTCGACCTTAGCGATCAGTCCGTCGACTCAGATGAGCGTGCATCCGTTGGTGTGAAGCTTCAGTACCATGTGATCCAAAAATTAGGATTGTCGAAAGAACCGCCCTTGGACACGTCGATCTTGGGAACTGCTGTTGAGATTAAGGGGACAGTCAGAAATACGTGGATGATCCCGCGGGAGGGACAATGCGAGGTGACGTTGCTAATCCGCATTGACGCGGTCAACCATACTTTTGCGGCATGGCTAATGCGGACCCACCGAGCCTGGTTGACCGGCAAGAAGGGAAACCGGGATCTCAAACGTTCACCCCGCGCGGAGGCCGTGCGCCGCTACGCACTTGAGGTTGTCCCATGGACGGATCTGCCGCCAGAACCGCTTCGATTACTCAACCATGAGCAGCTTAAAGTCATTTTTCATGAGAAAAATGGCCTACGTCGTCGGCTGACAGCATTGTTCGAGTTTCTACCCATGGTAGTAGTACCCCGTGAGTCGATATCGGTGGTCGGCGCTGGACTAAGGGACCCCATGAGGAGGGCACGTGAAGTCAAGAACGATCTGCGTTCGAAGGGCCTGATCCTCCTCGTAGGAACCTGGAAGCGCGAACGGAAGGCAGCCGAGGAATGCGGTTTCGACCTCCCGGATGAAGCGTGGGTAGCCGTCCCTCTGGAGCGATTCCAAGAACTGAGTGTGTCCGTTCCCCCACTGAATTAGGTTGGGACGTGGAATCGGCCTCAGGACGGTCATCCTGGGAGCGTTTCCGGGACGGCGACCCGCTCTCTTCACTTGCAAGTGGAAGCCTAGGGATTGTCGACCCCGGGCATTGGCATGTCCCGTATGCTAACGGCCCCACCACTCTGTTCCAATCGTATAGTTCATCTCGATAAAGTTGCTGCATAACATCGGGTTTTTAGAGACGGGGGCGGCGTGGCAAAGGGAATTAGAGATTGGTCTGATGGCGAAGTGTCCGCAACTGTGCGTAGCTACTTCGACATGCTACTGCTAGAAGTGTCGGGCCGGGCGTATGTTAAAAGCGATTTCCGTAGGGCGTTGATACCGCTACTCAATAATCGGTCGGAGTCAGCGGTGGAGTACAAGTTTCGAAACATCTCGGCGGTGATCATGCAGCTGGGCTTGCGACCGCTCCGCGGCTACAAACCTGCCTTAAACTATCAAAAGTCTTTGTTTTCTGAAGTCGAGCGTCGGTTAGCGTCCACACCTCACATTGTAGAGCTAATGGTGTTCGAGGCCGGCCATGCACCTGCAGCAAACCAAGGCAATACGTTGAATGCGACTAGCGCCGCTATCCCCAAAACTATACATATGAAGTCGGCTAGAAGGGCTAAAATTACCACCGCTTTTCCTGACTATGCAGCTATCGAAGCGCAAAACCGGGCACTCGGATTAGCCGGCGAACTGGCCGTCCTTGATTTGGAGTACCAGCGGCTTTGCAATGCGGGAAAAGTTTACCTCGCTAGAAGGATTGATCACGTTAGTGCCTCCCGAGGTGACGGGGATGGGTTCGATATTAGTTCCTTTGAAGTCAATGGCAAGGAAAAGCTGATTGAGGTGAAGACCACTAGGTCGCGTGCGGAAACACCATTCTTCATCACCAGTAACGAGTTGCACGTGTCTGTTACGCGAGCGGATAGCTACTATCTCTATAGGGTTTTCAACTTTGGAAACGACAGCGCCTGGTTTTCCCTGCAAGGAAGTCTTGAGCAGACCTGCCAATTGCAACCCAATAGTTTCACCGCTGTTCCATACAAAAGTTAACATCGCGGGGCCCTCATGCCCGAACCGAGGAGAGCGGCTTATCTGTGCCCCTACAGTATGCTCTATGCCGGAGTGACGCGACGAGTCATTTCGCTTCCTGGCTATTGAACAGGTCGCAGCCAAACTGGAAGTCGAGCCACCTGCTATTTGTCTGCTTCTCAGAACCAACGAGCTCCGGGGCTAATAATTCGGTGGATGGAGTTATCCGGCCCGCATGTTGAGGTCGTTGAGGATTCTTAAACATAGGTCAACCGAGGTGGAGAAGTTCGGGCCAGCATTAACGCGCGCCATATGGCTCGTGGGAGATCCATGATCTTTGTTGTGCATTTGACTGATGGCGGACGTCGGGACCGGCGCTCGGTGTGCGGGTCCCGCAGAATCATGTCATGGCTGACAGGTATCCACCTAGGCCGCCAGCGGTGTTTCCATGAGACCGCGTGATTCGTGCTGCCGGCAGTAGGCGGCGAGTGGGGAAGCTCTATGACGTGTTCTTTATCGAGTTGAGAAGCGAAAACCGTGTTCTTGCCCATGTCGTAGGCGAGCGTCCCAAACCGAGCTAGCGAGTCTGGAAGAATGGGCACATCATGAATGGAATGGAACGCGCGAGCGAGCTGACAGTGGTCGAGATCTGTGCGGGAGCCGGTGGACAGAGTCTGGGGTTGCACCTTGCAGGGTTCCGGCACACACTCGCCGTCGAGCTTGACCGCGATGCGGCCGAAACCCTCGAGCGTAATCTGTTACGCCTGGCAGCCGCTGAGGGGCACCCCGAGCCGAAGGTTGCGGTCGGGGACGTTGCTGACGAGTCAGTGTGGGACCCCGCCGAACATGCGGGAGTCTCGCTGCTCGCAGGGGGAGTGCCATGCCCCCCGTTCTCGACTGCCGGCAAGCAACTGGGCTCGTCGGATGAGCGAGATTTGTTCGCCTGGGCCGTCGAGGCTGCTGGCCGCATGAAGCCTGACGCCGTGCTGCTGGAAAACGTCCGGGGGCTATCGATGCCGCGGTTCGCCGGGTATCGGCAGGCCGTCCTCGACCGGTTAGCTGAGCTGGGGTACCGCGCCGACTGGCGGCTGCTTGAGGCAAAGAATTACGGTGTCCCGCAATTGCGGCCTCGCTTCATCCTCGTGGCTCTGCGTGAAGAATTCGCGCCTTACTTCAACTGGCCTGAGCCGACCCCGGCAGTACAGACGGTGGGCTCTGCACTCTATGACCTCATGGCAGTGAACGGCTGGCCGGGCGCTGAGGCCTGGGCGGAGAGGGCCGACCGAGTTGCACCGACAATTGTGGGCGGCTCCAAAAAGCATGGCGGGCCCGACTTGGGCCCCACCCGGGCGAAGCGCGAGTGGCGCGCCCTGGGAGTCGACGGCCTTGGGATCGCCGATGCAGCGCCGGGCCCCCATGTCCCAGTAGATTTCGTCCCCAAGCTGACCAATCAAATGGTCGCCCGCATTCAGGGCTGGTCGGGCCAGCCGTATGAGTGGGACTTCGCTGAACGTAAAGGGCGAAAAACTACGACCTACAGGCAGATCGGCAACGCGTTTCCCCCACCGGTAGCCCGGGCTGTCGGGGTCGCCATAGCATCCGCATTACATAAGGACGGAACCCCGACCGGCCTCCACGGCGGGGGCAGCCACGACGAGGTCTACCGGGCGCTTCGTGAGCACGCCGGCTTTGTCTCGATCGCGGGCCTGCGGAAGGCGCTCGGAGGAAGTCTGACCGACGACGAGATTGAGCGCAGGGTCGACTTCATAAGCCGTGACTTTGAGGTTGAGGTGCGCCTTCGCGGCGGCGTGCCAATGTACAGGCTGGGGGAGTGGCGGGCGTTCCGCGGGCAGGCGGACCACGCCCGTCACGAAGTGTTTGCGGTCGATCGCCTGCGCGCGAAGGTTAGCTAGCCGACTCGTCTATGACGCTGTGCGTGAGTGATCTTGATTGTTGAGCGCTGCGGCCGGTGTCTCCGACCGCGTGTCGTGGCCGTCGTCGGCCTGTCAACGATAGGTCTTTGGCACACTGTCTTCATCTAGTTTTAGGAGCTCTTCATGCCAAACTTCGGCATTCCTCCAAAGGGGGAGGAAATTAAAGCAGTCATCGACCAGCGCCTGAAGCTGGCGATGACTGAAAACGGCGCGAAGGTCACCATTGACTGGCGTGGGGAGCCCCGCCACCTATACGTGATCTCCATGCCGGTCGATATGCTCTACTTCAACCCGGACACCCATCGAATCCGCGCTCAGCGCACGCTCGACCAGGAGCGCGATAGGGCCATTGAGCTAGATCCCTGGGGTCAAATTGCCCAGGACTACCTGCACGATTTGCTTAGGCAGCGGCCGTCGAACCCGGACCAGACGGACCCCGACTATACCGCGCTCATGGACGAGCTGGACGACGTAGGCCAGCGAGAGCCCGGCATCGTAACTCCTCACGGGATCTTGGTCGACGGCAACACTCGAGCGGCCGCGCTGATTGATCTCGGCGAGCAGAATATTAAGGTCGGCGTTCTGCCGGAAGACACCTCGCGTAAAGATATCAATGCTGTGGAGTTGTCACTCCAGCTTCGTAAGGACCGCCGACGCGACTACTCCTACATCAATCGGCTTATTGCGATCGACGAGGAGCTGGGGAATGGGCGCTCCGAAGCCGACGTTGCCAAGGACTTCAATATCAAGCTCGCGACGCTGCAGCGTGACCGCTGGGTCTACGCGCTCATACTCGAAGCGATCGACCGAAGCAAGACGGCGGATGGGGCGACCCTGCGCCTGATCGATTTCGAACAACACCAGGAAAAGCTACGTGAGCTCCACCGCGATTTCACAAAACTAGCAATAGCCGATTCTGATGCTGCCAACACCCTGAAGCAGTCGCGTCTGGCGATGGTTCTCCTGGACTACCCGAAGACGTCCCTGCGTCTCGCTGAGGCAGAATTCCACACGCGATATCTCGAGAGCCGTCTCCCAAAGGACCTGAAACCGAATCTATCCGCTTTGGAGAAGGTCTCAGTTCCGGGCATTCCAGGAGCGGTTCTACCTAGCCAGAGTAGCGCTTCTGCAGCAGCCGAAGCTCTCACTAACCAACTTCTCCGTGCTAAGGCAACGGCGACTGATGGCAAGAGCGCAAACCCCGTGGATGTCTTATGGGCGTCGGGTGTCATGAAGCAGGCGCGCGATACTTTCGACGTCGCCGTTAAGCTTGCTGGGCAAAATGCCGAGCTTGTAAAGAGGCAGACCGCGGTCCCTGAGCGGCTGACTGATGCCGCGGACTATGTTACTCAGTGCGCGAGCGAGTTCGCGGAGGCGAAGGCAAAGCGAGCCCTTGACGACGAGGCTTTTGACGATGCACTGATCGTGCTCCGCGACAGCCTCCAAAGTCTCGCCCGCCAAGCCGGACGTACTTTCCCCGCGCCCGGGGAAGGCGTAGCTTGGCTCCTTAAAGCCGTCCGGTCCAGGTGACGGTGGCTGACGGCCCGAGCCTCGCCATCGGCCTTGCGGCGGAGGTGACGCGCGCCAGGCTCATCGCTCGGCCTGGGCTGGAGGGTGATCTCCGTAGGTTGGCTGTTGGCTTCCGCACGAGCACGCATCGGTCACCAGGCATTGTCGAGATTGGGCTCGACGACCTTCTGACAAACCTTGAGGTACTCAGCAAGTGGCCGCACGCAACGGACGGCGACGTGACATGGGACGAGCCGCTTCAGGCGCTCGTCGTCGACTCGCTGAACGATGCCCAAACGCTGACTGGGCAGCTGAATGACACCGGTGCGCCGGAAGCGGTGGACACCGAAGCCGTCCCTAGCCTTCTCGGGCCCGAATGGACAGGAGACCTGACTTCGTTCCAACTGCGCGACATCGCCAAGCTGCTGTCGTTGCGGCATGGAGCCAATTTTTCCGTCCCAGGTGCCGGTAAGACTAGAGTTGGACTGGCCGTATTCCAGGCGCTTCGTCGCCAGGAGAATGTCGAAAGACTACTCATCGTCGGCCCCAAGTCGAGCTACGAAGCATGGTGCTACGAGAATATGACGTGCTTGCAGCCGTCGCTGTCTATGGAGGTGGCCGACGGTATCCCGTCCAGCACTGCGCAGGCAGTCATCGTCAACTACGAGCGCCTTCCCAACATGGTGGGATCCCTCGGCCGCTGGCTCACGGAGAAGCCCTCGATGATCATCCTCGACGAGGCCCATCGCATGAAACTCGGGGCGGACGGCGCGTACGGCGCAGCCTGCCTCGCTCTCGGCCCTCGCGGCAGGCGCCGGCTCATCCTCACAGGGACGCCAGCCCCAAACGGTGTCAAGGACCTAGAAAACCTCTTTGGATTCGTGTGGCCCGGAACTGGTCGCCAGAGCGTACTCCGGGCGGTCAACGGCGGCGACCTCGCCGACGCCAGCCGCGCGCTTAGGCCGCTCTTCACGCGAACGACTAAACGCGAGCTTGGTCTGCCGCCAGTAGAGACTAGCCTTAGGACTGTTCCGCTGCCTCCTTTGCACGCGGAAATTTACGAGGCCCTCGTTGGCCAGTTCTCCTCCCGCGCGACCGGACACGAGGGCGACTTCCAGGCTCTTGGGCGGATCTTGGTGTACATGCTCATGGCTGCGACGAGCCCTGCCCTCCTTACGGTCGGAACCACACAGTACGAGCCGCTTGCATATCAGGTGCCGCCGCTTCCGGTTCCCGAGCGGTCGTCGCTCTACCAGCTGATGCAGGACCTTCCCACCTACGAGATGTCGCGGAAGTATCAGGAAGTGCTTGCAATCGTCCGTGAGAATGCTGCCCAGGGTCGGAAGACGCTTGTGTGGTCAACCTTCATTCGGAGCCTCAACACCCTACAGCGAATTTTGGTGCGGTTTGGCCCTGCGCTCGTCCACGGTGGCACCCCGGACCGCGAAGAGCAGATCCAGCGGTTTAGGAACGACCCGGACTGTATGGTGCTGCTGTCGAATCCTGCAACGCTCGGCGAGGGGATTAGTCTGCATCACGAGTGCCACGACGCGGTTTACGTCGACCGTGACTTCGCCGCGGGCCGATTCCTACAGAGCCTCGACCGTATTCACCGTCTCGGGCTCCGACCAGGCGTCACAACCCGGATCACAGTCCTCGCCTCAGAAGGCACCATTGATGAAGTGGTCGCGGCACGGCTTGCGAACAAGTTGACGTTTATGGGTGGCATCCTCGATGACCCCGCGGTTCAGCAGCTGGCTGACCTGGATGAGGAGCCTTCGGTCGGTGGAGGTCTCGGCCAGGGGGACCTTCAGGCGTTGATGGGCCACTTGCGTGCGTCTTCCACCTGAACCGGTCCTTCTGGCCGCGCGGCGCTGGCTGGAACTTCTCCCGTCGAGTGGTGGCATTCCACGTGCCCAGGCGCTGCTCACGACGCACAGTCAGTACAGCGACTTGTCGCCCACTCAGTACGCGACAGCACTTAGTTGGTTGCGGGACCTGGAGCTCCTAGGGAAACTCGGATCCCCCATTCCCCTAGCAAATCTGGTACTTGGCGCGATCTTTGAAAAGGCAGCACCACCCTGGGTTCAGGACGCCGACGAGCTCGTTCAGTCACCGGAAGAATTGCCTACAGACATCGTTTCGGCAGGGGAAGTGCTCGGACTCGATGCGAACGGGGTATACGAGCAGCTCGTCACGAGTTGGGGTAAGGTCAACGCGGCTATTCGCGAGCGGGTTGGTTTTGCGGGCGAAGCAGAGCTCGTCTCGATGCTCAAAGAGAGCGCTGACAGCCGCGTCGACCACGTGTCGACGTGGTCCGATGGGTTCGGATACGACATTGCCTTCGCTCAGGGGGCTGCGTCCGCCCACTTGGAGGTGAAGAGTACAACGCGGACTGGACGATTCACTGCCTACCTGTCACGGCACGAGTACAGGGTGATGCTACGAGACCATCGCTGGGTGCTCGTCATCGTGCGGCTTAGCGCCGACCTCCGCATCGTCGCCGTAGGCTCAGTGCCTCGAGACTGGATTGCTGCTGCCGTACCACGCGACGCAGGTTCTTTCGGGAGCTGGGCGTCATGCAAGCTCGAGGTGCCCGGCGAGGTAATCGAGGATCGTGTCACGCAGCTTGGAGTGGATGTGGCCAGCAGACTTCCGCCGTGGCGTACCGTGCAGCCGCGAGCGACCGCTCGGCGAGCCTGATCCCCGCATTCCGCCGCAGAATCATATGATCACGGGGAACTAATGACCACGCCTGGCTAGGCAAGATTAAAAGGAACAACGTGAAACAACCGGCGTGGGATGACCCCGAGACCAAAGCGGGGACCATGATTCGCGGGGCGCTGTGGCTGCTGCAGGTGGTCGGTGAGGGGCGTACCTTCACAAAGAACGAACTGCGAACGGCTTTTCCCGGCATCTCACAGATCGACAGACGGATCCGGGATCTCAGGGACTATGGCTGGATACTACACTCCAGCGCCGAAGACGCATCACTGCTTGCCGAAGATCAGCGGTTCGTGAAGGCTGGCGTGCCGGTGTGGGACCCACATGAACGCAGGCAGGCTTCGCCCCGAAAGGCGATTTCGAGCAAGGACCGGCAGGCAGTACTTATACGAGACGGGTACATGTGTACACTGTGTGGCATCGCGGGCGCTGAGTCTTATCCAGACGACCCCGTAATGACGGCTGTCGTGGCCGTCTCGCGGCGCACTCTCCGAACCTTTGACGGCCGAGAATCCGAAACGTTTGTGACCGAGTGCAAGCGGTGCACGTCAGGACGGGGGGAATCGCCGATTGACGAGCGCGACGTCCTTTTGGCCGCGGCGGAACTTAGCCCCCAAGATCGCCGGCGTTTCATTCGGTGGACGGAGCGTGGCCGACGCGGCAGCACCGAGCTCGACCGCGCATGGGCGGCGTACCTGCGGATACCGAGTGATAGGCGAAAAGGCGTGGCCGGTCAGCTTGGCCGGGAACAGTAAAGACAAACGCCCAGAAAATGAAGCCCAAATGACGTGACAAAAACCCGGCGAACGTCGGAGCCCTGGAAGTGGCCCTTCGACCGGCGAGCGGCATGGTCGCTAGCCGCAGCAAAAGGCGGTCAACTGTTGTTGACAGTCAGCGGCAGCCGGGTCTTATCCGGTTCTCGTGCGTCCAGCCTCTGCCGCTCACATGCAGCTCCCGCCTAACGCCCTCAGGCGTGGAACGGAGGCACCCCTAGTCTCGGAGAGCCGCCAATACTTACGCCCGCCCGCTTGTTAGGGCTGGTTGCCATGCCTCACGACAGCTCAGTCATGCACCGTCACCGATAATCTGGCTCCATCCGCTTGGTCCTTCCCTTCGAGCGCCAACGGTCTTGCGCGGAGTGATGAAGAGGCTGAGGAACAGCCCAGTGGGGTCGATCCTCGGCACCCCTGGCTTACCCGTGTTCCGCGCCGATCGTTTCGCAGGTGGAACTCGAGCGAGACTAACGCGACGAGCACCTTACATTCCTAAGCCCTCGTTGGAACATTACCTGAGGCTTCGGAAGAGGTTGATGACATGGTTTGGGTTGCGGTCAAGCATGAACATATCGACATAAACCACTCCATCCAGATCGGCGCATTCGTCGTTAATCTGTGCTGTTGCCTTCGTCAGCCTGTCCGACATCAGGTCAGCTTCTCCTGATTCCAGGGGATGCCGCAGGATCACCGCGATGCGTCCTTCGGCTGCTTTGTCCCACAGTGCGCAGGCGGCGAAGTCGTTCTCGAGTAGAGAGACGTTGTAGACCGCAGCCCAGTTTTTGATTGCTTGCCGTTGCTTGTCCAGCTCGATGGTCAGATTCCGGCCGTCGAGTACTGCTTTCAAGTCTCTGGCTAGACGCCAGTCAAGGAGTGCGTGGTAAGCCATATTCGAATAATCACGCAGGCAGCGGTAGCAGGAAGACGAGCACTCCACGGAGTGCTCACCCGCCAGTTCATCCAGGTAGGTGTCAATGTCGGCGAGGTATTCGTGAAGGATCTCGGGTCTTCCCAGGTGGGTGCTGAAGCCCGCGCCGTTCTCCAAGGTGTCGGCAAGGAAAGCGAACGTGGTTGGCTCGCCGTCCTTTAGCCCGGTAAAAATTCCGGCGTTGAATTCCTGGGATTGAATGTCTAGCTTCTTCGCAGCCACTGTCCTCATTAGGAAGCTCAGTGAGTACCAAGCAGCTCGGCGGCCTTGAATAGAGTCATACGCGCCGTGTTGTTGAGGCGTTCCGGTGCTTAGATCTAGCCGTAGCCCCTGAAGCTTGATTTCGGCTGACTGCGGTCCGTAGAACAGGAAGTCCGTCGGTTGAATTGTTCCCAGCGCAGCAGCGATGGAGGGCTCGGACTGGTCGGTGTGCACCGCACTCGTCCCATCAGGAGCTATGGCTATGTAGCCGCCCCAGTAATCGTTCGGGAGGGCTTGCTTGAACTGGAAGGATTTGCCGGAGTTGTCATTGATCACATACCGCTTCCCACGGCCCGAATATGCGACTGAACCGGGGAGGGAAACGGGCTGCAGTTTTTGGAGGTCGGCCACGGCCCGGATAGAGGTCGACTTGGGTGACCAGGAGAAGTTGCCGTCAAAGTCTCGGGGGGTGCCTGCACGATATCCTTTGGGCTCCCGGAGATCGATGGTACTGAAGATTCCGGGGTCAGCTCCGCACTGTGGGCAAGAGCCGGCCGCGTATACCGAGCCTATTGGTTTTTCTTCCACGTATGCACACTGCCTGCATACATCGATTAGTCGTTGGTCACCCAATGCATTGTCTTCAGCCGTAACTGTGCGACCAGCAGGGTAGAAGGAGGCCACTCCGATGACAGGATAAATTTTCCCGTCGCGCACCAGCTCACTGCCGGGAGCGAACTGGTTAACTGCCATCGCTGCATCGCGGTCGATTACATTGTCCGGCGGCCAGGGGAAAGCGGAGCTTGGTTTCTTGAGGTAGAGGTCCCGAACCTTTGAGGGGAACCCGAACATCGGCAGGAGGCCGCTTTCGGCCAACCGCTGACTAAGGTCGGAATGGCCGGGGATGTCACTGAAGGCAACCATGGAAATATCCTCAGCCAGGGAGGCGATACTGGCACGTGCAATGTCCAAGTCATCCTGGCTTAGGTTCGTGTATGTCGCCAAACCGGCCACCGCCTCCTCAACTGTTGCCCGGTTGTCATTGAGCCATCGACTTAGCAGTGGCTTCACCCTGGCCCAGTCCGATACCAACCCGAACTGGCCATGTGTGTTGTTACCTAATCCGGAGAATGCGTCATCCTGAGAGAGGGCGTCGGTAAAGCCGATGAATGCACGCCGGAGCGTTTCACTTCTCAGAGCACGTGTATAAATTTCGGGACGGTTGAGGGCCAGGTATGGCTGCGGTGTTGGTTCACTGGTGATGAGTTCGGGCCGTCCAAAGTAATACTCATCGTGGCTACGGCCCCTGCACACGGTGAGTGACACCGCCATGGGCGTCAGACGTCGGCCGGCACGCCCTACGCGCTGCTGGTAGTTGAATCGGGTGGGTGGCATGTTGGCCAAGATGACGGAATCGAGGGCGCCAATATCGACGCCAGCTTCCATCGTTGTGGTGACGGAGAGCAGCTCAATCCCGTCGGACTTCTTGTTCTCCGTCTGGTTGAGGAAAACATTCTGGAACCGGGCTTGCCGGGATTGGGCGGCGAGCCGATCGGTTTGGCCGGTAAGTTCGGCCGCGGTGAGACGGAACTGGCCCTGGCCATAAATGGCCTTATGCCCGTAATAATCAAGTTCTGTCCCATGGGCAGTTGCCTCTGGGAGGTCCTTACCGCAGTACGTGCACAGACCGCACCCAAATACCAGGTGTCGGCGTCGGCAGTTCTGACATGTCCATTCACTGCTGGAGGGCTGGTAGATGGTTGCCATCTCGGCGTGGATGAGAAAGTTGGATACTGCGTCGCCCCATACCTTCCGGACCAATGTCTGAACGTCATCAACGTCCATGTCGAACTTCAGCGAGACTGCCTGCCAGAAGGTCTTCAGCTTCCTCGGTGGCGTGTCGGAAACGTTTCTCATGCCGGCGAATCGGCGCATTCCTGCAAGGATGCGCAGGCTGGACTGTGCGATGGCAGCCGGAGAGGATGGGACATTCTCAGTGGCGCTGACAGATCCCACGAGTCCAACCCAACCTAAACCTAGCGACTCATAGTCGCGTCCTACCCCAGAAAATAATCCGTCAATGATTTCCTTCTGCACGTTTTTGTCTATGGCACTCTCGAGCTTCTTCTGGGCAGTGGATAGGTCTGTTTTCCGTGCTGGTGAAGGATCCCAGCGGTAGATAGACGACCAGGATGAGGGGACTTTCTCGTCAGTTTGCTGGAGAGAAGCCGATGGACCGCCGGGATTTGTACCCATCTCCACAAGCCGCTGACTAACACGGTCGGTGAGAACGGGAAGTGAAGGAGATTGAGTAAGTCGGCGGATGGCTTCCGTTTCCGGCACGTCACTCTCAAGGTCCCACACGTCCTGCAGGAGGGTGAATGCGTTCAGATCCTTGGCACGCAGGCGTTTGATCGCGTCCTTGGACTCTGCGGTCTTCCTTCCGTCGACGAAATGTTCCTTGGCTAACGGAATATCGACTGCAATCTGATCCGTTGCCGCAAGTTCCGTACGGAGGAGCAACCGCAACAGGTCCTGGTAGTGGCGGAGGCTGATTCCGGAAGATAACTTGGCCGCGTCCTGCCGGCTGTCCGTGAAGACGATGGTTTTCCGGTTCGCGGGCTCGAGGTCTTGGAGCAGTTCTGTGATGAGCACCTGATTTATTTTTTCGAACCCGGTGCGCATGGCCCGAATGGGTGATCTTTGACGTTTCTTGTCTGACGATGCCACTGGCCCATCAGCGGTGTGGGTTACCTCCCAGTCATCGGCGCAATTAGGGCACCGCGTCGGGAACGGCGACAACTGCTCTGGGTTCCGTTTGAAGACGCCCGAATTTTGGCCGCGCTTGCCTGCTGGTGTGGCCACGTGGAACGTCCAGCCTGTGTGGTCGTTACTTCCGGTCGGACGGAGCTCGCCCGTCTCGGGCCTGAGGATTGAGCGCCTGAATGCGTACTCTACTTTTTTGCCGTCTGCAGTCCATTCCCGATCCTCCAAATCCGGGTTCTGCTTCTGCGGCCAGTAAAGAAGGTAGTTATTGGCTGTCCGCTCGAGACCCGCCTGATCGGGTAGATGTTCGATGTCGGACAGGTCTGCCAGCAGGGTTACAGACTTTCCCGGTGGCTGGGTCGAACCGGCGGGTACGTACCCTCCCAGGAAGACGTCTCCACAATTTTGGCAGTACAGGAATTCCAGTACTCTGGAGCCGCATAGGCACCGGCTGACCGGTTCGGAGTACAGGCGCCCTACAGGACGTGTCGGACTGCGCCCTTCCTGAACTTCAGGGCACGCCGGGTCGGTGCAAGCCCACATACCCGGTACGTTGCGGAAGAAAAGATGGCTTCGCAGTAGAGGCCATCTGACCGCGCCTGCCTTCTCCGGAGAGGCTGCAGCAGCTTTTAAGAGCTTCTGTACTGCCTGTCGGCGCGAATCTTCAGGCAGCGCGGGGAATAGATGATGTTCGATCTGCTTAAGAGACTTCGCCTGCGGTTTTGATTGAGGATCCCCGTTTTCTGCCAGGAAGAAGACGTTACTCAGGGCACTGGCTCCCGTGAGCTCGTCCGTGTGGCCGGGGACGCCGTCTGGGGTTGCGAATCCCGTTTCCGACAGGTCTAGAGTCGGATCCTGTGCGCGGATGAGCTGTCCGGAAAGGAAATCAAATGATTCGCGCGGCACACCAAAGAATTCCTCAACGAAGGCCTCGTCCCGGTTAGATTCCAAGGAGGCTGAGGCGGCGATAACTTGGAACTGGCTGGAGTCTTCGGCCAGTCCGAGCCTCATCTTGAAGTTGCGGATGAGCAGCGCGACTTCTGTGCCGGCGGTACCTCTGTAGGAGTGCAGTTCATCGACGATGAAAGTGAATCGATGGTCAGAACTGGCTTGAAGCCATTCACGGGTTGAGTCGAAGTACGGACTGTCACGCTCGCGCAGGAGCAGGACGTTGAGCATCGAATAGTTGGTGATGAGGATGTCGGGGGCAGCGTGGGCCATGTCCCACCTGGAGACCATCTCAGCTCCGCCAAGATGGGGCATGAAGTACTTAGACTCGTCATCGAGCTGTTGCATCTGGGTACTGCGTTGGTCGATATCTTGAAGATAGGAGCGGAGATTTCCCACGGCAACTTTATTGTCTACTGCTCCGGTGACGGGCGTTGCCCCGGTGTACCGACCGAAGTAAAAGCGGTGCCCGCGCCTGTTCTTGTCCAACCACGTCCGGGCCGCGTCACTGTCCAGTGCCTTCCGCAGCCGGATCAGCTGATCATCAACCAGCGCGTTCATCGGATACAAAATGATGGAGCGGACAGCTTTGGTGCGTCCAGCCTCTGTCTCCCGCTGTGGCACAAACGGACTATCTGCCCCTCTCCACCATGTCGCGACGGATGATCCGTGACCGGTCCAGGAGGTTGATTCGGCCAAAAGGTTAGAAAGTAGGGGCAGAAGAAAGGCCTCCGTCTTACCTGCACCGGTGCCTGCGGTCACCACCACATTGCGTTTATCCCTTACGGCCGATGTCAGGGCTGACTCCTGGTGAGTGTACAGGTCCCGACCGGCAGGCACGAGACCGGTCCGGGCGAACTCAACCAAGTCCTTTGAGGCGTGCGCGTGTTGTACTGACTCCTCGAAGGACTGCGTGGAGGCCACGTATTCGGGGCGCAGTTCGATGAAGGGTTCCCTGTAGACGCCGTTGTCCTTGTCGAGGATCCGACGTCGTTCTGCTTCAAGGTTTTCGTCAGCCAGCCCGAACGGTGTGTCGTAATAACGAAAATATGACTCCCGCAAGTGGTCGAACGTCTCCACGATGTCTAAAGGCATGATGTCGGCTTTCTGTAGGAACGAGTGGCAGCGTTGCATATGCTCTAATGCACTTGCAGGTGTTGGTGAATGGATCGAGCGACGGCTAGAGCAACAGAGTGGGGTACATTCTCATACGCCCATGCCCCGCCCAGCGACTTGACGGGGCTGACTCCGCTGCACAGGGCCAGTGCTCGCCGGTGTTCCACCGGTAGCGGCAGGGTCGCATTGACACGGAGTGTCCCGATGGGATCTGCGCTTTCTTCAAGGATCTTCAATTGGAGACACTGCCTGTCCACTTCGGACATGGCCAGGCACATACCTTCGGCATAGCCAACTGAGGACCAGAGCCCTGATGTGAACAACCAGTATTGCCACCGTCCGTTCACCGTTTGCCTGAACAATCCGTCCCGGCGGAAGGCCTCCACGTGAGTGAACTCCCGTTGGAAGATGTTGAACATCTCAACTGCTGCTCCGTAAGTGTTGGGTCCCGCTGATCGAGGCCCGGGACCGAGCAGAGGAAGCTCTGCGGCAATGGACAAAGCAGCGCAAGGGAAGAACGACACTCCTGCAGCGCCGGCAACCTCCCTCAGTTCTGCTTCACTGTCGTATTCAAGGAGAAGGACCCTTGGGTCGCCGAGCGGGGCTGTTCCGGTTTTCGGGGGTCCGACCCTGTGCAGCACAGCTTCCGCTTCGAGCCGGTCTTCTAACTCCGTTGTGCGTTTGCCGATGACCAATGCAAACGCCGAGGACCCTGGAAGTTGTGTCAACACCGTTGGCCGGATTCGCCATTTGCTCTCCGACCACAACAAATCCAGATGCCCCAACACCTCCAAACGTCGCAGATACGCTCGAGCAGCATTCGTTCTGGCATACGGAAGACCGTCCATCAACGCGGCGACTGATGACGTCACGTCAGAAAGGCGGCCGTGCCCACGAAAACTTAACCACTTTAGGACTAGGTCACCGTCCATTGATGCTGTCCTCCATTGACTGCGACAAATATGCTCTCCACAAGCGGTCCGGGTTGCCGATGGTTTCGCCAGCGGCCCGGCGCCAAAAAGCCCGGGCCTGGCCGTCTATCGATCCGAAGTTCGGTGGATCAGCCGCAATCCGCTGGGGCTGCGACAGCTTTCCTGCTTGTTCAGTCAAAACAAAGGTTGTACCCTTTGGGACAGAGATTTTCCACCGGTAGGAATCGGGGAATCCGAGCCCTGTGATGAAGAGGGGAATAGGAGGTTCACCACACCTTTGCACCAGTCCCGAGGGAGTCACGAACCATACAGCGGCGTCCCGTCCCCGTCTGCAGAGCACGAACTCGAGCGCTCGCGTTTTTGGCATCGCGCCGCCCGGAGGCATGACCTCGTCGTGACCGTTGGTGTGCGCCGCTTCCCACTGAGCTGCAGAGCCGGTGGAGTGGACGAAAAAATCCAAGGCGACGCCAGCGACAGAAACTGTGTGCTTCCCCTCCGCAAAGGGCCCGGCGAGCCGAAGGGGAAAGAGGGAACCGTTGGCCTTCACTTGTGTTCCGGGCAGTCTGTTGTCAAGTACAACGTGAACGTACTCGTTAGAGGATCCCTCGGGAAGCTGCACATCCGGCTCACCTCCTAGCAGGTAGTGACGGCCCCCGACATCCGTCCGCAATTCAAGACCGTTCGCAAGTTTAGGCCGCAAGCTCGGAGGTGCTTTCAGGAGCTGGCCAAGGCTATTGAACGAACCCGCCACTGACAGGTCAATCGGCTCCACTAACGACACGTCTACATACACGACCCATCCGGGAAAGACCTTGCCGCGAAGCTTCCAATACCCGGGCGCGGCACTTTTGGTGAGGAGCTCGTCCATCTCTGCTACGTCATTGTCCTGCACAACGAACACGTGGGGCTCGTCCGGCGTGGCGTCGGGCACCGACTGCCAGCGGCCCGATGAAGGATCGATGCGCAAGATCCACACTTGACGCACATTCTTGGTCAGGACCGCTTTGGCTCCTGTTGCCCGAAAACGGTGATTAATCAGAGAAGCGCCTTGGGGGAGGCAGCCTGCTACTACGTCGTAGACAGAACCGTAATCTGGTTTTTGGATGGAGAAGAGTGAACCGTTGTCCTGCCTAAGTTCGTCCCTATCCAACCGACGATCGATAGGGACTACCCAGCTGATCGACCAGTCCTCTGGGTCGATACACATGCTCAGGTCCAACCGCACCCGGCCCTCGGCTGCAGTCGGTCCGGAGGTTTCCTCGGCAGCCAATTTGGCTATCACCGCTAAGAGCAACGGATTTCCCGAGCCTTTTTGAACCAGGTCCACGAACGCCGTGGAGAAACCCCGTGGCTTGTCTAGCCACAGGCGGAGTAAGGCTAACAACTGATCTGGTGACGGTCTGGAGTTGCGATCAACACGGAGCCGGTCAAAAAAACCGGACAATCGATCCCGGTCGGACGCTTTCAACACGGTTTGAGAAAGCGGATAGCCGATTCTGTTGAAGGTCTCATGAGTGCGGATAGTGCTCGGGCCTAAGAGACCCTGGTTTCTTTCTATCCAGTCATCGAGCGTCTGCCACATCTCAGCAACTACATCGAAGTGCTTATGGATCCCGGTCGCGGTGAGCCTGTTTGGACCGGACGTCATCAGGTCGACCAGCCGAGGGTAATAAGCGGCAGAGGAGAATTTTCCGTCGTTGCGCATTCTGGACCCTGCGATGACGGTCACGGCCAACACAGGCAGGCATGGTGGGGGTTGATCCTGCGCACCCTTCCTCCAGGAGGCGAGCCGCCGGTCAATAGGCTCGAATACTGTGGACTTGTCGGTTTGCCGGAGCTCTGCGAGAACAGCCGAGCGCAGTGACCCCGCCGGATCGGGCAGGAGAGGACAAATCCGTGCCAGTTCCTCATCATCGAGAAACATGATGACGGGTTCATCAGGCTGTTTCATCGAGAAGAATTTATCCGACAGCGCCCACTGCCATCGGTCGTAGTCCATATGATTTTCCAAAACTTCCTTGTCCCCCACCTGCATCACTGTAATTGGTGCCACCGACACTCTTGGTTGACCACGCTGCAGAGGAGCTAAGAAAAGTCACGGGACACCAGTACCGCCGGGCACGCTCGGGACTAGGCGGCAGCCCAGGAGCTGACCCCCGTCTTGCCGCGATCGGCCACGCCTGTGCTTACGAAAGGCATTGTTCAATGGAATCAAACAGCGAGCCTCCCACCGTCGTTTTCGGCTTGTGGGACGCTCCTACCCAGTCATTAGTGCAATTGACTTGAGTGCCGGAGCGGGCGTACCGAGAACGAGTGGGAAGAGATGCGCGAAGCGGCGGAGGGCTTTCTCATCTCAACTGCCGAGAAGGGCGGTATGACAGACTATGGCACCCTGAACCGTGCGATTTCGGAGGAAACGGGGCATCGACCATTTAACTTTGGGCAAGAGCCGGAGCGCGCGGCGATAAGACGTCTTCTACGCGAGATTTCGCTAAAGACTAACGAACAGCATGGTGTCATGCTTTCGGCTCTAGTTACGCACCGGGGCTCGAACGACGAAGGTGCCGGTTTCTACAAACTTGCGGCCGAACTCGGAAAGATGCCACGGAAGCCATCCGAGGACGACAAGCTTCAGGCTCTCGTTCGCCTGACTCGAGAAGTGCATGAGCACTACGCTCGCCGAGGCATGACCGATCGCGCTACGGCCAGTCAACCGCAGTCTTCGTGAAGTCAGGGCTAAAAGGGCTGCATCATTCAGCAGTGAAAAAGCCTGAGCACAGTGTCGAAAGGACGGTTCGTCCGTTCTTTATACGAGAGCCGTAAGCGCCCGGTTGTGGCTCGCCAAACGATGGCAACGTGGGACTGTTCCTGGGGGCGAAGACCAAACTCTCCTCCGCTGCCTAACAGAATCGGTGCGGGCGGCTCAGAACAAGGGGCGAGGGACTCGTAGCTGGCGAGGTCGCTGGACATCCGTGGGTGCCATCTCGATCACGGACAGCACGTCGTCTTTGCCCAGTTGCGGCCGCTCCGTCGGGCTTATGAGCTGCTTAAGGCTGTCCTCGATCCGGTGGTCAGCGCACCGTCCGGGACCGGCCTCAGTACCGTCGCCCCGCCGGCCTTGATAGCACCTGCCACTTTGTCCGCTGTTCCCGCCACAGTATTCTCCACACCTCGTTTGGTTTCTCTCGCGAGATTAGCACTGCCTGCGCTCGTGCCTGCTCAGGCGATGGGTCCGTGCGCAGTGCTCACACCTGCAAGTTCTGGTGCAGCAGTTCGCTGAGCATTTTCAGCAGTGCCTGCATCTTCGTCTTGTGGCCCAGAGCCTAGAGGCTGCGGTTGTCAAGGGTCGCCGTAGAGTTCATGACCGTCTTGCCGCCCTTGCATTCAACGGGTGCGGTAACATTGCTCGGTCACAAAGTTCCTCACCACTCCGAAGTGGCGCCTGCTTTGCAAGGACCATCGTGTGTGAAGATGTTGGGATGACCGACAACGACCGTGAACTCTCCCTATACGTCGAGGGGAGAAATGCGTTAGTGGCAGGCGACCCGACAGCAATTGCCGAGCTTTTCCGCAAGCTTGACGTCAAGGAGGAGGCCCGCGCGAACCTAGCGTCAGGGGTGGCGGATCTGCTTGCCGGCCTGGCTGGGGCGGCTGCCCTTGCCATGTCGGCTAATGTCCCGGGCAACTCCTTCCACATGACTCCCGAGTCCTACGCTCGGTTCCTGGAACTCGCTGGGTCCACCAAGGAAAAGCTCGGGATCGTCAGCGGTGTGCTACGCCAGTCCGATGGCAGGATCGACACCATCATCGAACTGGTGAGCTCCTCACCAGTCAACCCCGCCGCGGCCGCGAACGTGCAGATTATGGCAGCAACTTTGGCGATCCGCGTGGCGCTCAAAGACCTCGATTCCCTTGTTCAGGCCGTTGACGCGAAACTGGACACGATCGTCCGGGATAACCGTGACGAGGCGCTCGGTAACGTGCAGGGCACAACCCATGTCCTGGATAAGGCGTTCGGGTACTTCGAGGAGACCGGGCGGCTCAACGACGCCCTTTGGGACCAAGTGTCGGGACAGGCGGCCGCGCTCGCTCAGGCGCACGCCGTCGCTCTCAATCACCTCAACACCATTGCCGATGGTCTCGCCGTCAAGAATCTCGGCAAGCGCGTGGGCAACGCCGAGGCGGCGGCCAAAGGCGAGTTGAAGCATTGGCTGGTCATCGCGGCTGTAGCTCTCACAAACATGGTTCGAATGGACTCCTTGGAGGCTGTGCGCAGCGCGCAGGACGGATCAAATTCCACAGCTCACTCCCGTCACATCGCCAAGTCGCGGGAACGGCGAATGGCAAGCACCACCGCGGCAATTCAAAATCTGTCCGACGCGGTATCGGCAGCCGTGGCCGTCGATACGTTCACCCGCGTTGCGAATCCCATGGATATGACCAGGCTCTACACCGCCGCCGAAGAACTGCAGCGGCTCGTGCGGATCTTTAGTTCGAACTTCGGCATGCCGGAGGCCTCGAGCATCAAGCGCACCCAGTGGCACGAATCGGTGTTGCGACTGGGCCAGAAAGCGACCGGGGCGGTGGCGGGTGCCGCCGTTGCTGTTGCCGATGGAGTGGCTTCAGTTCCAAAAGCGATCGGCGGAGCTGTCGAAGACACCATCCTGCATGTGGCTCAAGGGATTGAGGAGCGTAGGGCGGTACCCACAAAGACTACAGATACGGAAATTGAATCTGAAACCGGAGATGCGGCAATCACTCGGTAGTCACGTTGTTGGTCTTGTGGTGGCCTAGCTGCAGTACTTTCGCGGTGCCTCGGGCCGCAGAAGCGGACAGGTTAGCGCTCGGCACGGCGGCTGGCAGGTCTGTGGCACTCAGGCAACATGATCGGCGTCGATCGGCTGCGGGGCGCCATGAGTCTCTCCTTGAGCCAAGTCCAGGGCTGGATTTGTTGGCACGATCCGCCGCAGTGTCGCCAAGCACAGGTCGCGCTGTCAACAGTATGCGCTGCCGTCGGTCTCTGCCCCTGCTTGCCCCTTAAGGATCCGCATAGGCAGTAACGAGCTCAGCGGAAGCGCAGCAACTACGACACCGGCAACGACGCCCGCGCCGCCAAGGTGATCGGTGACCTCCGCGACAAGGTCACCAGCACGGAGCAGATGCGGGCCATCGGCTTCTGCGTCTCGGTCCAGCATGCCCACTACATGGCGGAGGTCTTCAACCGCGCCGGCATCGCCTCCGTCGCGGTCGACGGCAGCACGGACGACGCCGACAGGGCGACGGCGCTGAAGCTTCTCGCCGCACGTGAGATCAACTGCATCTTCGCCGTCGACCTCTTCAACGAGGGCCTGGACCTGCCTCAGGTGGACACCATTCTGATGCTCCGGCCAATGCAGAGCGCCACGGTCTTCCGGAGAGCGTCAAAAAGTCTGGGGCCGGCGGCACGGTGCACAACTTGGTCTATTGCCGGGGAGGGCGGCCTCTGGTCCTTCCGGCCTGCCAACCGGGAACGGCGGTATCCAGAAGTTTGACCTTTTCAGCTTCGAGCTTGCCGCGGCGGTGTTTGGACCGCTGGGTGTGGATCCACACGCCGAGGGTGTGTTCCCGCTCAGAATCGCACCTCCTGTGGCGGGGCCAATCGTTGCCTTCTTCGCGGAAGTCGACCAGCTGGGCCAGCCGTCGGTGCCATCTGGCTTCCTCTGCCGCTGCCCTGTGGTTCCGACCCCATCCCTGTACTCCGGCAAGGCCCTCGCGGTAAGCCCCGTGTAGGGTGCCCTGGACTGCCTCACGTCGGCGGTCCGAAAGCCACCGCGCCATCGACCGTTCGGATTTGTCTTCCGAGCGTTCGCGGGGGAGTCTGCCCTTGGCTTCGATCCAGGCGATGATCTCGTCCATGCAGGCAAGGCTCGAGGCAGAGGGCTTGGGGTTAGTGCCGGCGGCAGCCAGATGTGCCGCCTCGAGCCTCGGGTCCTGGCGGCGCGCGATGACAAGGTGGTAACCGACGGTGGCGGGCTCAGCGCCGACGAGGTCAGCGATGCGTTTCCGGCTCAGCCCGAGCCGGTACATCAACACCCATTCCGCGTCAGGGGCGCGCCGTACCTTGCTGTCCATGATGGGTGTCATCTTGCCACAGCGCCGGCTAGAAACAATCCGAACGGGGAACGTATTGGTGTCGCACGGGGCTTGGAGTGAGAGCGGATTGGGCGAGGAGTGATCTGGGAAGTTCTGCCAAGTTCTAGCTGGTTCTAGGAAAAACCGTAGAAGCAGCTGGATCCAACTAGAACTTGTGAGAACTCGGAATACCTGAGGTCTTCACCCCGAGAAACCGTGGGCTGAGGACCTGAATTCTAACCCCATGTGCTCCCGACGGCGACCATTGGCCTCCGTCTGTCCAGAACCGGTCCACCACCCTTTTTAGGTGACGCGAAGCCCTTGGCCGTTGTGGACCTCTCGGAGATGATGATTGCAGCGGACTGAAAGGGATGAGGAATGTCTGATGCGGATCAGGAAGCCCGAGCGTCTAGGAAGGAACCATTCTGCGTATACGGACGGGAACCCGGGCGGCCCAACTTCGGATTACCCTCGACGAGGTCCAAAGACGCCGGACGCCGGAGGCGGTAATACGACTTGCACAGCTAACGCCCCCTAAGCTGCCGTCGCCCTTCGCCACGTTGAGAATGCCCAACGGGAAGCTCCCGAGGGATCCGGAGGCTAGGAGAGAATTGGCTCTCCATGTGCGCCGCAATATTTTGGCGGCGCAGTTGAAGGTGGCCTTGGACAAGGAACGGGGCCGGCGGATCCCGGAGGCCGTGAATAGGCTGGCCCAGCGAGAGCTCCCAGAACTGGAACAACGAAATCCCACTGGAAGATGTCGTTGGTGTAGCGCCCTTTTAATCCTAGAACGCTCAAGGGCTGTAGGATCCTCATGCTCATACTCATACCCCGACGAAAAGGAGCCGCCTCATGGCATCCACCAAATACTGCTGTGGTCAGATCTACGAAGAAGGCGAGAAGGTCTGCGCCAGCTGCGGCGAAAAGCTCTGACGGCACGTCCACCCGCAGGGATGGATGAAGCCCACCCTCTGCTCCAGAGGGTGGGCTTTCTTTTCCCTTTAGCCCTATTGGGTTTTGGGCGTCGGACCATCGAGGTTGTTTTCATCGGAGGCGTCGCTGGCGACGTCCTGGTCGGACGCCAACATGCGCCTTGCCAATCTGGCGGCCTGAGCCGTCCTCAGCTTGGCGTAACTCATCATGCTGACTTTGACTAGTGTGGCCCGGCTACCAATGCACCAGCGATGAGCAGATCCTGCTGACGCGTGTCCGTCGAACCGTCATGATGGCCCTTCCCATACACCGGATTTCCTGCCGTGGCTCCCCCTGTCGGCGAGTGGCGATAGTTCGAGCCTAAGGGGGGATGCAGACAAAGTTTCCCGGCCGGGCCGCAGAGGTTGTAAGGTTCCGACATGGCTTGTAGTAAATGCGGATTTGAAGGTCACAACAGTCGTTCGTGTGAAGGCCCCCATTGGCCGTGTTCCAATTGCGGCAAGCCGACGGCCAACATGAACGATTACTCCGAACGCCATGATCGGTCGTATTGTTCCCCGTTTACCAGCCCAGAATGTTGGCGTTGATTGGAACTCGGGGTTCCTTAGCGGCCTGATGTTTCGCTCAACTGAGTCGCGCGACAAATACCTCCGAGGGTGCAGCTAACCGGGACTTGGAGTCTCGGATTTCTAAGGCCGACTTCGGGATCAGCGGCCGTCTCTCGCCCGGGGCCAAAAACCTTGTCTAGTTCGGCGGCAGCGCCCTCAGGCAGTGGTCGGGCAAAGCCGACCCGGGCCCCCAAAGTGAGTACGTGCCTTAGTTCATCCGCTTGTGTAGGTGATAGGGGCCCTGATGGGGACGGGCCTGGAAGGCTGGGCCGGCGTCCCCGCCGACGCGCCGCGGTCCAGTCGCAGAGCGTTCGTCCAGCATGACTGGTGAGAACGGAACGGTGGTCGCGAGGGCGGTAACCCCAGCTAACCGCGAATGAGCGCTAGTGGCGGGAGTAGAGGTTTGCTCGGCTCAAGAAAAGTGGTGGAGTTTCGGTTCGCGCTCCAACGTTTAGTGCTACGAAACAGCCGTCCCGAGTCCTCCCTGTTCCGCCGTGCAGTTGACTGCGGCGCACTAGATCAGCATAAGCGCACTTGAACGCTAATGGGCCTGATACTCAGTTATCATTTTCAAGGACTCAACGCACGGCGCATCGCACACCAATGTCGAGACGACGAAGATCGTCGTTAGTACTGCCGCCGCTGGACAGCCTCGACAAGGTGAAAGGTGTCAGATGATCAAGTCGGCCAACCAATACCCCGTGCACACGCTGTTCAGCCACGAGGGCAACATTCTGTACAGGATCCCTCCCTACCAGCGGGAGTATTCCTGGTACAAATCCCATTGGGAGGACCTGTTCGATGACCTCATCGAGGCCGAAGGAGCGCACTTCCTAGGCACCATTATCACTCTCGATCAGACGACCGACACGCTGGAGGGAAACATCCTCCATGTAATCGACGGCCAGCAACGGCTCACGACGCTGACCCTCCTACTGGCTGCTGTCTACTCAGTGCTCAAAGAGCACTTCGCCGAGCTTGACGACGACACTCGCACCGACCTTACGAACCTTGGTCGGCTACTGGTGCGCAAGTCGGATGAGCAGCCCAGGGTGACGCCGCAGAAGCAAGGGCACAACCTCGGCGACTATCGCAAGGTGCTGCAGGAGGCGGGCTTGCCGATCCTGGGGGAGTGGAAGCCGTATTACCGCAGCCGCCGGATTGCGAAGTGCTACGGCTACTTCCGGTCAGCCATCGTGAAGCTCGCCGAGACGGATGAGATCGCCGTGACGGAAGCCGCGCTGAGGGTGCACGAGGCGGCACTGCGGGCGGTCATTGTGAAGATCGAGGTCGCCAGCCACGCCGACGCCTTCGTCCTCTTCGAGTCGCTGAACAATCGCGGCATGCCGCTCTCGCCCGTGGATCTGATCAAGAACCACCTGCTCGCCGAGTCAGAGAAACGGCAGGTCATGAACGTCGACGAGGCGTTCAAGCACTGGAACGAGGTGCTAACGAGCCTCGGCGACAGTTACGCCACCCACGAGCGCTTCCTTCGCCACTACTACAACGCCTTCAAGGCGGAGCTTCCCGACGTACTTAATGCTTCTGTCGCAACGAAGTCCAATCTGATTCGGATTTACGAGACGCTCCTGGGGTATGACCTGAAGCAGATCATCGATGCACTGGTGGAGTCGAGCAAGATTTACGGCCGCGTCAACTGCGTGGTCGAGCTCGATCAACCGACGTCACTGGACCGGGCGTTCCAGCGACTGATGCGGGCCCAGGGAGCGCCCTCCTACGTCCTGCTCATGTGGCTGATGTCGAAGCAGTCGGAGCTGAAACTCTCCAACGATCACCTCGAGTCCGTCGCGCACCTCCTGACCAGCTTTTTCGTGCGGCGTAACTTGACTGGGTATCCGCCGACCTACGTGTTGGCAAAGTTGTTCATGACCTCGATCATCACTGTGGGCGAGGCGCGTGGCGACGAGGTCTTGGCCGTCGTCAAGGAACTGCTGAATGCGGCTTCGGCCACTGACGAGGAATTCCGGGCGCGTCTCGTGGGGCGGATCTATCAGGAGAACACTGACGTTGCGAGGTTCGTCCTCGCGACGCTGGCCGAGGACGCCATGACCAAAGAGACCAAAGTTGATCTATGGCTTCAGGAGAAGAACCATTTCGTCTGGACAATCGAGCACATTCTGCCGCAAGGCGAGAACCTCCCACTGGCGTGGCAGCAGATGCTGGGTGGCGAGGGGGTCGCGGGCGAAGTGCAGGAAGAGCACCGGCACAGGCTTGGCAACCTAACCATCACCGCCTACAACAGCAACCTCGGCAACAAGTCCTTTCTTGAGAAGCGGGACCGGAAGGACCCGAAGGGCAGATACATCGGCTACCGCAACGGCCTATCCCTGAACGCAGAGCTGGCCGCGAGAGACTCCTGGACGGCCAACGACATCGAGGAGCGAACCCAGGTGCTGGCCGACAAGGCGGTCGAGCGGTTCCACCTCAGCTGAGCCGAGGGTCGTAATGCACGACATCGTTCGCCCCACGCCAATGGGCGCCGGACTCGAAGCCGTCAGAGGTTTTCTAGGTACGGAACGTGGTGGAGTTCCGTCACGGAATAACCTCTGCTGGCCAGGGAAAGAAGTGAGCCTGTGGGGACTTAGCCTCGACCACCGCGACCTCGTCTACCACGGTGCGGAACTAGTGCTGGTTGCTGAGTTCTTCCGTCGCCGACTCATCAAGATTAACCAAGAGCGCCCATTCGCCGAGTCTCAGCATGCTCTTCGGTCGACGCGCACCAGTCACCTGCCGTTACCCGGCTATTCAAGTTTTAGGATGCTTTCATTGCTCGAACCGTACTCTGACCCGATCATCGCCACACTCCGCAGCCTGTTGCCCAAGAAGCGAGAAGATTGGCAGTTGGT
The DNA here is from genome assembly GCF_003352915.1 of Arthrobacter sp. PM3. Lineage (NCBI taxonomy): Bacteria > Bacillati > Actinomycetota > Actinomycetes > Micrococcales > Micrococcaceae > Arthrobacter > Arthrobacter sp. PM3. Next base: position 2,591,817 of record NZ_CP022314.1, read on the forward strand.
CGGTGTTGTCAACCGAGACAAGGACGTGTATTCGTTCGGCACTGATTCGAAAATTATCGGTCGCGCATTTGAAATAGTCGCCGCGGTTTACATTGAAAAACTGGCAGCGGCCCTCGGCTATAGCTTTCATGAATCGACAAACCAAACCACGTATCCAGACTTTTACCTCACGAAGCCTGACGGTCGGCGAATCGGTATCGATGTAAAGTCCACTTATCGGTCATTGAACGGTGTCGGGCAGGTGAGGTCGTTCAAATTCACGCTCGGGAGTTTCACTAGCTACCTCCGCAACGACACCAAGAACATCGAAGGCCAGTATTCGGATTACGACTCTCACTACGTCCTCGCGTTTCTATATACGCGAATCACGGATTACAAACCGATGAAGAAGTCGATCCATGAGATTGACGAAATCCCGCCGACTTACGACGATGTGGAGGTCGTCTTTCAAGAGAAGTTTCGAATAGGCGGCGACAAGACTGGCAGTGGTAACACCGACAATCTGGCAACTATTCAATCTAATACTGCCGAACCGTTTATCTACGGGGCGAGTCCCTTCTCTGTTCTGGGTAAAGAAGTATTCGATCATTATTGGAGCAATCATCCCCGCAACGCGGACCCCGACGGTGTCAAGAAGTCACTTTATAAGAATCTGCCGGCCTATTTTGATTGGCTTTCTCGCCAAGAGAGCGCTCAGTTTGATCACATAGAGCTCCGCAAAAAGTACGAGGACTACAAGGATTGGGTTCGTGTGCAGGGTTGGAAGATAAGTCTGAACTAAAGTTCTGGTGCCTGCATGCTGGGCTGGGAAACGCCCCGGCTTTTTGTTGACTTTGGGTCTTAGGCGCTATGAGCGGGGTCCGATCGATTGTTTCATATTCGATGGGCGTGGGTTTTGCCCAGCCGCCTCTGCCGTCGCTGGGGATGGTTTGTTCTTTCGATCCAAGTTGTAATGGCAGGGTGCGTTTCCTGCCGCGTGAACCAGCGAGGGAAAGGTCAGCTGCAGGGCCGGAGCATCGAACCTCTGCCGGGCCAGCCTGAGTTCGTAGGTACCGGTCGAGGCCTTCCTCCCGAATGCACGATGCCTTGGCGGAGCAGAAGCTCTGAGATCCGGTGCCCTGACCGCATGAGGTCCCCTCGGGCCTCCTCCAGGGCGCGGACCAGGTCACGGACCGCTTCCTGGTCCGCTGACGGCATCCGGACAATAGTGATTTCGCCTAGTTTTAGCAGCCGGGACAGGTGCAGGGCTTCGTTAGCGTCGGTCTTGGCCCGTTCCCCGGACCGGCGTTGGAGTTTCGACGCGGTCGCGAACAGCCTGTCAAGCCCGGCGGCGTCGGAGCAAGAAAATGAGAATCAGCCGGGCCGTCTCCTATCAACTTCGCCATCGCCGCGACCTCGCCGGCTGGTACTGGTCCTTGGCTCCCGGACCGGACCAGGCCAGCCCAATGCGCAACCAGGTTCCGTGCCGGACACCAGGGCACGGATTGCCGGAACGTCCCAGTGGAGTGCGGTTCTTTGCAGCGCGGGGAGTGAACCCGCGTTTGACCTGTGGGCAGCCCGCAAACGGGACACGCTCGACATTGCTACAGCAGCGGTGGCCTCCAGCCGAACACTTCGTCCTGCGGTAACCAACCCGCGCATACCAGCTGATCGGGCCGTCGCCTTTGACCCGCTGACCGCTCCGCCCGACACGCCGGCACCCCACGAGGAAACGGTCCCGGACTACCAAGCCCGGGTTCGCCAAGCCCTTGACAAACGATCCCTACATACCAGGTCAAAGAGTCAACAAAACCCGGGGCGATCCCCCTGCGGTAGTCACCGGGTCGACGGTGTTCTTCGGTGAAACGACCAAGGCCTCAATAACAGCGCTACGATTCAGTTCCTTGGCACCCACATGATAGAAGTGATCAGTGGTGTGCACTACGCCATGAGCCCACAAGTCTAAGTGACCATTCGTGCGGTGTCGGTTGCTATGCCACATACTAAGCGCATAGCCTGAGGGGTTTTTTTGAGTTATTTCCGCGAGCAGGTCTGCTTTCTCCTCGGACCAGGAATCAAAGTATCCGTCATGTCGACCGATGTACGGTGGGTCGAGGTATACGAAGTCGTGCGCCTCGACGTCTTGGTAAGCATCTTCGAATGACTGATTAGCAAACGTCCAATCAGGTCGAGCCTGGAACAACTCCCCAAGCCATCGAACCTGATTGGTGATCTTTGTGATCAATGCCGGCGCAAAGCGGTTGGGCTTGCGACCGAAAGGAACATTGTAGCCACCTGAAGAATTGAACCGGATCATTCCGTTGAAATTCGATCGCTGCAGGAACAGGAAGTCTAGGGGGGAGTGCTCCTTATTAAAGCGATCCCGGACTTCGTAATAATAGCTCTCCCTCCCATCGGGTGTGTCAGCAAGTTTGGGGGCCTCGGTTTCGAGATATTCCCTGACCATGGGCGCAGTAATTTTACCGTCATAAAGAGATTGGTAGAACCTGATCAGGTGCGGATTCGTGTCCGAGAAGATGGCACGCTGGGGTGCGAGGTTGAATCCTACGACACCACTGCCCATGAAGGGTTCGTGGTAAGTGCCCACCCCGTCCCACATAATGTTCGCGGCGATAAAGGAGACCAGCTTTGTCTTGATGCCTTGAATCTTTATCGGTGGTACTTGAACGTTTGTGAGCTTCTGGGGGAGCGACACGAATACCTGCCCTGTGGTTTGCTGAAAGGTCAATTATAGCGTCAGAGTCGAACGCTGGGGTCGCGGACGGGAGCTCTGGGCACGAGTGTTGAGAAAATTTGCGCAGCTGGCGGATGTGCCGGGGGAGTCTGGCTCAAAACTTGTCCCGCCCAGCCGGGTTCCGGGCCCCCACGGGCGTGGCGAGCCAGACGAGGCCGGCGAGAACGGCGTAGCCAGCGGTGATGGCGGGGAGGCTGAGGACCCGGCTGGCCTGTCCGGCGACGAGGCTGGGGACCGCGGAGCCCGTATACGAAATCGCGTAGATCACGACGAACAGGCCGGCGCGCTCCCGGGGGAGCGCTTGGGGCAGGAGGATGTTCATGCTGCCGGAGGTGGCGAGGCCCATCCCGATGCCGCCGAGGATTCCGGCGGAGCTGGCGACCGTGAGGCCGATGCCGGCGGCGGCGACCAGTGTCATCCCGATGCGCTGCGCGGCCTCGGGGGTGAAGCGTCCGGCGAGGAACCCGCCGAGGAAACTTGGTGCCATGTTGGAGGCGAACACGGCGGCCGCGACCAGGGGTCGGCGCGAACTCGACGAGCGGCCCGGAGAGGAAAACGCCGAGGGCTAGGCCGACGGTGGCAGGCGCCGTCGTGACCGCCAGGACCCGCCGTCTGGGGCGCCGGGGTGGGGTGTCGACGATGTAGGCGCCGATGGCGCTGGAGGCGAGACCGGCGGCCAGCCCCTGCAGGGACCGGCCGATCAGGAGGGGCAGGTAGCTATGGACCCACAGCAGCGTCAGGCAGCCGGCGGCGGCGAGCAGGAGCGCGACGATCGAGACGGGGCGGCGGCCGTGGTGGTTGGAGAGCCGGCCGAGAACGAGCAGGGCGAACACGGCGCAGGCGAAGTAGGCGACGGCGACCAGCGAGAACTCGTCATTTGGCCAGGCCGTCGGCGCTCCGGTAGGTGTCGTAGAGCGGAATCGCCGCGGCCCCGGCGGCGAACGCGGAGACGAACGAGACGGTGGCCGCGACGAAGCCGCGCCCCTCGCCGGGGGCGGCGGGGGCGGCGGCACGGGCGGGGCCGGGATGTGTCTGGGTCATGGGCTTTCTGGACCGCGAGGGTCCCTGGCGTCAGCGGTTGACGTAGCCCAGATGCTGGTCGTTGTAGCGGGCGCCCTGCACGCCGATCCGCTGCGCGATCGCGTCGAGGTCGGCGACGTCGTCCGCGGACAGGGCCACCGACGTCGCCCCGGCGTTCTCCTCGATCCTGGCGGTGCTGCGCGTGCCGGGGATGGGCACGATCCACGGCTGCTGCGCGAGCAGCCACGCCAGCGCGATCTGCGCGGGCGTCGTGCCCTTGCTGCGGGCGAGGCCGGCGCCGTGCTCGACGAGCGCGGCGTTGGCGGACCGGTTCTCCTCGGTGAAGCGGGGGATGGTGGCGCGGACGTCGCCGTCGGCGAAGCTGGTGGCCGTGCTGACGGTGCCGGTGAGGAAGCCCTTGCCGAGCGGGCTGAACGGCACGAACCCGATGCCCAGCTCGGCGAGCGTCGGCAGCACCTCCGCCTCGGGGTCGCGGGTCCACAGCGAGTACTCGCTCTGGACCGCCGTCACCGGCTGCACCGCGTGCGCCCGGCGGATGGTCCCGGCAGAGGCCTCCGACAGCCCGAAGTGCCGGACCTTGCCTGCCGCGATCAGCTCCCCGACCGTGCCGGCAACGTCCTCGATGGGAACGTCGGGATCGACGCGGTGCTGGTAGAACAGGTCGATGACGTCCGTGTGCAGACGCTTCAGCGAGGCGTCGGCGACGCGGCGGATCTGCCCGGCCTGCTTTCCAGGCCCACGCTCTTGCCGCCCTCGATCCGCCAGCCGAACTTGGTGGCGACCTGGACCTGGCTTCGGATCGGCTCCAGGGCCTCACCCGCCAGCTCCTCGTTCACGTACGGCCCGTATACCTCGGCGGTGTCGAAGAAGGTCACCCCGAGGTCGACGGCGGAGCGGATCACGGCGATCATGTCCGCGCGGCTGCCGAAAGCGGTGCGGTCCCCACCCCGCAGCCTCCGGCTGACTGCTGCTCCTAAGAGCGTCTGCCAGAATGGCCGGCAAGATCGGGATGCCGCCGCCTGAACCACCTGAGCTGGAGCCGGAGAAGATCCGGGCCCTGATCAACTACACGGACAGGAAGGCCGCACTCATGGAGGCTGAGAGATGGAGCTGGTCCGTGAGCTTGGCAGGGGCATCTCCGGAGAACGACCTGACCGAACTAATCGAAGGCTGCAGGTTCACCGCGCAGGGCCTGCAGGACAGCTACGATGGGCGGTTCTGGGACGGAACCCGTCACGGTCTCCCACCGGCGTTCGCTGGCGGATCGGTCACAGTTGCGTGTTCACCCAGCAACTCCTGCGGGCTGCAGTTCCAGCCGGAACACCCACAGCAGCACGTCCTCGCCGGGCACGTACCAGTCGCGGTCCGGAACCCTCCGGAAGCCCAGGGATTCGTAGAGGCCATGGGCGCGTTCCATGAAGGTCGCACTCGTGATGCTGATTCCGCCGATGTCCGGCAAGGACTGCGCATGGTCGATGACCCGGCGGACAACGGTGCGCCCAATCCCGCCGCCTTGAACGGCCGGATCAACGGCGAGCATCCGGAACTCGAGCTCGTTGTCGCGGGCGATCTCGCTGTACGCCTGCCCCGGGAAGGTCAGCGTCACCGCCGCGACCACAGTGCCGGAGGCTTCGGCCACCCACACCTGTGCATGCTCGGCGCGGTGTTCCACGTTGTCCAGCACGCTCATGTACGGGTGCCCGGCGGTGAAATGCCCGGCGCGGAGGTACGCGTCCCGGGTGATTCTCCGGACCTCGCGATAGTCGGCCGGCCCTGCAGGCCTGAAATCTAGGTTCACCGGGAAGCAACCGAAGATTCAGTGGCCCGGGCGATGTAGTCCTCCAGCGGGGCCAGCGCCGGCTGGGACGAGGGATCACCCACCGCATCCGCGCCGACGGCATTCGCCACCGCCAGCGAGCGGCCGTAAGGAAGCCCCGCCCGGATCGCCAGGACCAGGGCCGCGCAAAACGCGTCGCCGGCGCCGACGGTGCTCGCCACTGGCACGGACAGGGCCGGAGCCTCCGCCACCCGCCGCCCGCGCTCCAGCAGCGCCGATCCGTCCTTGCCGTACGTCACCGCCACCAGGTTCGCGCCGGCCAGGGCCGGGATCAGCTGATACTCGCTCTCGTTGACGATCACCAGGTCGCACCGTTCCAGCAGCTCAGCCGGCAGGTCCATCGCAGGGGCGGCATTCAGCACGAAGAAACCGGTGGAGCGCCGGGCCGCGTCCAGCACCACGGGAAGACTCACCTCAAGCTGGCACAGCACCGTTTCGTCCGGACCAAACGAAACGCCCTCCAGCGAGAACCCGGCGTTCGCGCCCGGGCACACCACGATCTGGTTCTCGCCGTCGCGGTCCACCACGATCAGCGCCGTACCGGTGGCGCCGCCGTCGAGAACCTCCACATCGGCGGTGTCCACGCCCGCACCGGAAAGGGCCGCCAGCATGAGGCGGCCCGGGGCGTCGTCGCCCACGGCACCGATCATCCGGGCGCTCCCGCCCAGCCGGGCGGCGGCGACGGCCTGGTTGGCGCCCTTGCCGCCCGGCTGCTGCTGCAGGACACCGCCGCCGATGGTCTCGCCGGCGGTGGGAAGCCGGTCCGTGGTGGCGATGATGTCCAGGTTGATGCTGCCGACGACGGTGACGGCAGGAAGTCGAGTGCTCATGGGAAGTCCTATCGGGTCCAAGGGGGCTGGATTAGGAAATAGTGTACGGCATGGTTGTACTTGCGAGTCATACATGGTTGTATAACAACTCACATCCTAAAGGCAGGCCCGACCTGCAGAACAAAGGAGTTTGATGTGAACACCCCGGCAACAGTCGCCACTTCGCCGCCCGCCGCCGTCGAAACCCAAACGGGCGAGGACGCCACAAAACTCGGTGGCCGCCGCGCCGCCCTGCTGATCTCCACCCTGCTGCTCGGCGTGCTGTCCTTCCAGCTCAACGCCAGCATGGTCACCCCGGCGCTGCCGCAGATCGCGGCTTCCTTCGGCCAGGGCCCCGACAGCGCCGCCCCCGTCCAGTCCATGTTCTTCCTCGCCGGCGCCATCGCCGGGCCCGTCATCGGACGCTGGAGCGACTTCATCGGCCGCCGCGCCGCCCTGCTCCTGGTCCTGGGCATCATGGGCACGGGCACCATCCTCTGCATCGCCGCCCCCACCCTGCCGCTGCTCATCGCCGGCAGGTTCCTGCAGGGCGTCTCCAGCGCGGTCTTCGCGCTCGCCTACATCGTCCTCAGCGAAAACCTGCAGGCCCGCGTCTTCGGCACCTCCGTGGGCATCATCGCCGCCATCAACGGGGGAGTGGGCGGCGCGGACGGCTACGTTGGCGGCCTCATGGCCGAGACCCTCGGCTTCCGGTCCATCTTCGTCGTCGTCCTCGTCCTGACGGCCATCGCCGCCGCCTGCATCATCAAAACCGTCCCGAAGGGCCGCCCCCAGGGCGTCCGCGGCGCGATGGACTGGTGGGGCGCCGGATCCCTCTCACTGTTCCTGGTCTTCATCACCTACTTCGTCTCGGGCGGCTCGGCCGCCGGCTGGACCGCCCCCAGCACCCTGGCGCTGCTCGCCGGCACCATCGCGTCCTTCACCGCTTTCTGGATGATCGAGAAAAAGCGGAACCACCCGCTCATCGCCGTCCACCACCTGCGCTCCCGCCAGGTCTGGCCCGTCATCGCCACCACCGTCCTCACCCTCGCCGGCATCTTCGCCATCATCAACTTCACAGTGGTGCTGCTCAGCCAGGACACCCACCACGGCTTCGGGCTCAGCGCCTCCCTGTCGGCACTGCTGTTCCTGACCCCCGCCGCGCTGATCGGCGTCTTCGCCGCACCCCTGGCCGGCTGGCTCGCCGACCGCCGCGGCTGGATCAAAACCCTCCGGGCCGGCACCGGGCTGAGCCTGGCCTGCGCCATCGCCGCGGCCACGTTCTCCAATAACCAGACCGCCGTCCTGATCGCCATCGCGGCCCTCGGCATCTTCTACAACGGCCTCTTCCTCACCGCCATCAACGGACTCTCCGTCCTGCTCTCACCCAAGGAAGCACCCGCCGCCCTGCCCGGCATCAACGGCGCCTCCTTCGGCATCGGCGCGAGCCTCGGCGTCGTGCTCGTGGCACCGTTCGCCGCCCAGGCCACCTCCGCCGGCTACGCCACCGCCCTCTGGATCTCGGTCGCCATCACCGCGGCCGCCTTCCTCGTCAGCCTCTTCGTCGCCGCCCCCAAGAGCGAAAAACTCTGATCCTCCACACCAGCACCAACTGAAAGAAGAACCATGACCATCACCAGCCACCCGTTCTACCTCGACTGCGACACCGGCATCGACGACGCCCTCGCCCTGGCCTACCTGCTCGCCTCCCCGCACGCCGACCTCCGCGGAATCGGCACCGTCAGCGGCAACGTCAGCGCCGCCGTCGGCGCCCGCAACACCCTGGACCTGCTCCAGCTCGCCGGGCACGCGCACGTCCCCGTCGCCCTCGGCGCGCACGACCCCCAGGCCGGCACCTTCCACGGCGGAGCGCCGTGGGTGCACGGCGCCAACGGGATCGGCGAGGTCACGCTGGCGACGGCGGCTGCCGGGCTCGCGCCGGAGACCGCGGCGGAGATGCTGGTCCGGCTCGCCCACGAGCACCCCGGGCGGCTGCGGGTCCTGGCGATCGGGCCGCTGACCAACATCGCCGCGGCGCTGCGCCTGGATCCGGGGCTGCCCGCGCTGGTGCAGTCCATCACCATCATGGGCGGCGCCGCGTTCGCGCCCGGGAACGTCACCGCCGTGGCCGAGGCCAACATCGCCAACGACCCCGAAGCCGCCGCGGAGGTCTTCGCCGCCGGCTGGGACGTGACCCTGGTGCCGCTGGACGTCACCATGGCCAACGTGCTCGAGGAAAGCCATCGGCAGGAGCTGCTCGCCTCCTCGGGCGCTGTGCCGCGGGCGCTGGGGGAGATGCTGGGCTACTACTTCCGGTTCTACGAGAGCCAGTTCGGCCGGGCCTGCTCGGCGATGCACGACCCCCTCGCCGCGGCCCTCGCGGTGGGCGGCGTCAGCGCGGCGGTGGCCCCGGTGGTGACGGTCGACGTCGACACCACGTCCGGGCCCGGCCGCGGCCAGACCATCTGCGACCTCCGCGGACGGTACATGGACTACCCGGAGCAGCCCGGCGCCCGCTGCCGGGTGGTCCTCTCGCTTGAGGAGGACTTCGCGCCGCACCTGGTGGAGGTGCTGCTGTCGTCTGGTTCTGAACGTACGACGGCGAAGCTCGCCTCCGCGGTCGCCTAACGTCGACTGGCTGCAGCTGCGCGGGGCCTTCGGACATTCCGTGGAGACTACTTCGAAAAATGACAGCCAGTGCACAACTGAGCAGCTCCCTCGCCAGGTCGGCGGTGACAGGGAGCTGCTCAGTCTTGAGCGGAGAAGTCGCCGCCGGGAAGGTCGCGTACTGGAACCCGGCGGCACAACTCGCGTTGTTGAATTGGGGTCAGGCTCCCTTTCGCTTCTCGGCGACGACGAGGGCGGTGACACGGGTCCGCTCTGCGCGGCCGTACGTCTCTTTGGTGAGCAGAATGCCGATCAGTCCGATGACGGCTGCCATCATATAAAGCAGTGAAGCTCCGGGCCAGCCAATCCAGCCGACGAGCAGAGCCGCAAGAAGTGGGGCGAACCCGCCGATCGCAGCGGCGACCTGATAGCCGAGCGAAGCGCCGGACGTGCGCGTCGAGGTGCCGAACTGTTCGGTGAGGAGCGAGCCCTGCACGCCGGTGAGCGAAGCGTGCACGATCCCGATGCCGAAGATGAACACGGCGATGACAAGTGCGGGTGTGCCGTCATTGGTGAGCAGGTACATCGGGAACGCGAACAGGATTGCCGCGAGGCAAGCCACAATGTAGATCGGCCGGCGGCCGACCTTGTCAGTGAGCGCCCCCATGGCGAATGTGACAACGATCGCCACGATGCTGGCCGCTGTGATGGAGCCGAGTGCTGTGGGGCGAATATCGGGGAAACGCTGGGAAAGGTAGCTGAGCAGGAACGTGGCCGTCGAGTAGTAGGCAAACGACTCCACCATGCGCAGGGCGATCACGCGGAGGATGCTGCGCCAGTCACGACGAAGGGTGGTGAGGAACGGGTTCTTTTCGATCTGTCCCTCCGCCTTGGCCGCCTCGAATTCGGGCGACTCCGACAACCGTGAACGCACGACCAGGGCAACGATGACGAGGACGGCACTGAAGAGGAACGGCACACGCCAAGCCCAGTCCCCTTCAAGGCGCGCGCAGATGAGGAACATGGCGCTGCAGAGTGCGATGCCGAGAGGGTTTCCGGCCTGAGGGATAGCCGCGTACATGCCACGGCGGTTCCATGGCGCATGCTCATATGTCATCGTGATGGCACCGCCCCATTCGGCTCCAAACGCGAGGCCCTGGATCATCCGGATGATGACCAAGAGCACCGGTGCAATGACACCGACCTGGGCGTAGGTGGGCAGAAGCCCGATGAGGCAGGTTGCGCCTCCCATCACCAGCATCGCGCCGACGAGAACCGGCTTGCGCCCGAACTTGTCGGCGAGATAGCCGCCCACTGCGCCGCCGAGGGGGCGCATGAGGAAGCCCACCGCGAGTGTGGCGAAGGCGAGGAGCGTGCCGATGAAACGGTCACTTTGGGGAAAGAAGGCGGCGCTGAAATACAGTGCGGAGGCGGTGCCGTAGGCGATGAAGTCGTAGTTCTCTACGCTCGTCCCCAGAGCGGCGGCGAATGCCGTCTTGTTGCGGTCTTTCGAGCCGAGCGCAGATTTCTGCGTCATCGGGGTTGTTGTCGTCACGGGTGGATCTCCTTTGATCTGTGCGGGCCTGTGTTCAGCCGGCCAATGCCGGCCGTAGGTTGTCGAGGGCGTTCAACTTTTCAACGCGGCGGCGGGTGTCGGCGTCGTCGTCGAATGTTGCGGTGAGGAACTGTTCCACGATGTCGTCGATGAAGGCGGGCGGAACCAGCCAGGCGCCCATGGCAAGGGCATTCGCGTCGTCGTGTTCGACCATTTGATGGGCGGAGTATGACTCGTTGGCAAGACCGCACCGGATGCCGGGAATCTTGTTGGCTGCCATGATGGCGCCGGCACCCGTTCCGCATACCAGGACGGCGCGGTCGGCGCTGCCGTCAAGCACGTGCGCGCAGGTCTCCTGCGTCACGTCGGGGAAATCGACGGGCTCCGTGCTGATGGCGCCTCGTTCGATCACGGTGTGCCCGAGTCGCTCAATGGCATCGATCACGCGCTGTTTGACGGGAAACCCGGCATGGTCTGCTCCTACGGCAACGATCATGCTGGAGTCCTTTCGGTCGGGGCGACGGGCAAAGCCACGACGTCGCCGATGTGGGGGATGGATGAGGATGCTCCCACGCGGGTGACGGCGAGAGCCCCGGCGGCGGCCGCGAGGCGGAGCCGTTCCCCCATCGGCAGTGCGGCATGCGCGGCAAGGTAGCCGACGACCGTGTCACCGGCAGCGGTCGTATCGACCGCTCGCACCTTTGGAGCAGCGACGCTGCCCGAGAGTCCGTCCGCGAAGAAGATCGCCCCGTCGGAGCCGAGCGTGCAGATGGCGTCGGCGTCCAGCGCGCGTGCGCATTCGGCCAGGAGAGCGCTTAGCGCGGAGCTGCCCGGGCCCTCCCCGGTGGCATCGATTCCGAGGATTCCACTGATCTGCTTGAGCTCGTGCTCATTGACGACGAGGAGGTCGATGTCGTGCACGCGATCCGCGGCCGCAGTGGGTGCCGGTGCGGCGTTCCAGATGACCTTAGCGCCAAGGGACTGTGCCAGGCGGGCAGCGGCACGGTTTGCCGCCGCCGGAACTTCGTTCTGCAGCACGAGGACATCACCGGTCGATATCGAGGCGAGGCCGGTCGCGGCCACATCCCCGTCGAGCAGATCATTGGCGCCCGAGAGGACGACGATGGAGTTCTCACCCGAGTCATCGACGAAGACGACCGCGCGGCCGGTCGCGACTCCGTGGCGCGTCGTGACCGAGTCGGTGTCGACGCCGCGCAAGGCGAGTGCCGCAAGCTGAGCGGCCCCTTCGGAATCATCACCGACCATTCCGATCATGCGAGTCACTGCGCCGGCGGCCGCGGCGGCGATGGCTTGATTGGCCCCCTTGCCGCCCGGCGACGCGCTCGCGGTCGAGGCGATGACTGTTTCTCCCGGAGTCGGGAGCGCCGTCATTCGGTAACTGGCGTCGGCATTGATGCTGCCGAAGACCATGACTGTTCCGTTCATTTCACCTCCTTGTAAAAGTTCCATGGAATCGTTTCCATGGAGTGGTGAGCCCAATATTGCACGACGGGCGGGGTTCGTGCAAGCGGCGCCCTCCCATCGAGCGGTCGATCAGTGAGGGCGGCCGTGCGACATCGCACCTCTCAAAAGGAGGTATACTCGGGAACGTTTCCATGAGGGAGTAGGTTTAGTGGCGACGATCAAAGATGTTGCAGCCCGGGCCGGCGTCGCGCTCGGAACGGCGTCGCGCGTGCTCTCGGGAAGCAGTCAGACCTCGGCAGATTCCCGCTCACGTGTGCTGACAGCCGCCGCGGAACTGAATTACATCGCCAACGGACCGGCACGCTCGCTACGTCGTTCCAAGACCAACGTGCTCGGCCTCCTTGTCTCAGACATCCGGAATCCCTTCTTTTCCGACCTTGCCCATGCCGCCGAGCAAGAGGCCGGAAGGCTCGGCTACACCGTGCTCCTTGCGAACGCCAACGAAGAGCAGGCCAAGGTTGATGACTACTTGCGCATTTTCGCTTCGCAGCGCATCGATGGACTTCTGCTGTCTCCACAGGGCGGGCAGTCGCCGCAACTTGAATTGCTTCGCGCGACGGGGCTACCACTGGTGCTCCTGAACCGCACCGTGGACGGTCTGGACGCACCGATGTTCGGGACCGACAACGCCGGGGGCGTCGCAAGTGTGCTCGACTGGCTGCAGCGGCGTGGGCACCGGGATGTCGCATATGTCGGTGGTCCGTCGACTATTTCCACCGGTGCCGAGCGCCTCGCCGCATACCGGGCGGGACGCGAATCCCATGGAATCAGCATGGACGAGGCGCTCATCGACGAGGGCGACTTCCTGCCCGGCGGCGCGGCGAAGGCGATGCACCGAATTCTCGACAGGGGCATGCGCCCAACCGCGGTGTTCGGTGCGAACGGCCCGACGACTTTGGGTGTAATTCGCGCGCTTCGACAACGCCTGGGCCCTGACTGGTCGGCGCACATCGCGGTCGTGTCCTTTGATGACCTCGACTGGTTCGAGTTCGCGTCGCCGCCAATCAGCGCGGTTCGAAATGACGCGGCAACCATCGGACGGCTCGGAGTTGCGGGGCTCGTCGACTTGATTAATGGGCGCAGCGTGGATTCGGTGCGAGTCCCGACCGAGTTCTTCGATCGCTCCGCGGGCATTTCGTGAATGCCGCTGCATTGTCCCAAGGTTGTTCCCGCAACGTCGCCGCGAAGCGCTGAAGGTCCACAGATGCGGCAGCCGGCCAGGGTGATTGCGGCCGCAGCGAGCGGGCCGAGGTCACTCTGGGACTAGGACTGCAAGGACTGCATCACCGACAGGTGCCCGGCCCGGTCCGCGATGAGGCACTTCGCCAGGTAGAACGGCCGGTTGGCGTGTTTGACGTACTGCGTCAGCACCAGGACCGGGTCCGAGGGCCGCAGGTCCAGCAGCTTCGCGCGGCTCGGGCCCACCTGGCTCAGGCTGATCTGGCACTCGCCCGGGCCGAGGCCCCGTCCCGCAGCCTTGTTGAGCGCGGCAAGCAGGGTGGTGCCGCCGTCGTCGTTAATTTCCAGCGGCGCGGCGGCACCGCCGGCGAACCGGACGGGGAGGGCGGAGATGTTTTCCTGCAGCTGGGCGATGGGCTCGCCGTCCCGGAGCAGGACGGACTCCCACAGCCAGCAATCCTCGCCGGGTTCGATTCCAACGCCGGGGGCCGCGAATTCGGAGGCCGGTTGCCGCACCACCTGGATGCGTTTGATTTCCACCTGCCGGCCGGGGCCGCCGAGGACTTCCTCGAAGGGCCGGATCCGTTCGATGCCGATGCGGGGGAGGGTGTCGGCGACGAACCGGCCGACGCCGCGGCGGGCCCGGATGAGGCCGTCCTCCTCGAGCAGCATGAGGGCCTCGCGGACCACGGTGCGGCTCACCTTCATGTCGGTGCCGAGTTCGGTCTCGGTGGGCAGCATGGAGCCGGGCTGCAGGACGTTGTTGCGGATGGCTTCGGCGATCCGGGAGTACACGGCAACCCTCAGCGGCGAGCCGGGCTGGGCCTCCACCGGCTGGGACAGGAACCGGACGGCGTCCTGGTGCACGTTATGCCTCGCTTAGCGTTTGTTCAGGGAATCCCAGCGTACCGCGGGTGTGACGCGTTTGTTGGACAAGCGGGCTTGAAGCTATGGCCCGGCGCCGAGGAGCCCGGCCTTGCCGGCCCCGTGCGTGCTGAAGACCCGGACTCCTGAAAGTGCGGGACAATGGAAGGCCCGACCACGAAAGCGGGCCACCTTGATTCGTCTCCAGCACGATGCCGACGGCGTCACCCGGCCGGGCCATGGAACTGAGTAGCGCCGGCCGTCTGGATCCGCTGCTGTATCCGTGGGACCCGCCTGCGGCCTCGGGTGTCATGGACGGCAATGAATTCCGGCCGCTCGAGCCTTCAGCCGGACTGGAGGAAGCCCTTGCCCAGGCCGGCGCGGCACCGCTGGAAGCCCGGTCCCTAGTGGTCTCCATCGGCTCGAATGCCAGCGCCGACGTGATGCGGCGGAAATTCGCCAACTACCACCAGCCTGTCAGCGCCGTCCTGCCGCTGGTCCGGGGGCAGCTCCACAACATCGCCGTCGGCCACTCCGCCCACGTGAGCAAGGCCGGGTACATCGCCGCCGCACCGTATCCGCTGCCGGGAGAGTGCACAGATGTCTGGCTGTCGTGGCTGGACGATGTCCAGCTGCTGGCCCTCGACGAAACGGAGCCCAACTATCGGCGGATCCAGCTCGACGGCGACGCCTGCCCGCTCTTGGCGGAGCACGGGCAGCGTCCGGAGGAGTTTGCGCTGTTCACCTCGCGCTGGGGCGTGCTGACCGACGGCGACGGCGGGAAGCTTCCCTTCCTCGACCAGCCTGCCCTCTTCGGGATCCTCGCCGGCAGCGGCACCGGGGACCTCCTGGAGGGGAAGTCCGTGTTCGACGGGCCGCCGGAGCGTGTTGCCGAGCAACTCGCGATACCCGCCGTCCAAGAATGGGCCAGAGAATGGTTCAGCTCGACCGGCCTCGCCGCACCCGTGGACTTCGACGGGTCTTGAGCGGGGTAGCTACCCTCTGGAATATCGCCGGGTGATTCCATCCAGCAATGAACGTTTGTGCAGGAGCGCTTGGAGATTTTCCCGGGCCGCTGCCGGTCAAAAAGGGTACTGGCCAGTAACTTCGGTACGAGCGGGAGCCTCAGGTCTGGACGGACCGGGCCCGCCCGCGGAGGCGTTTTTTGTGCACATCCGTGCAAATCCGTGGCCGCCGCAGGCCCCGTGCTGCCTACATTGGAGGAGCCGGGCACCCCCGGCTCACTCGCAGAACAGGGATTACTGCCGGCCCCGGGCCGCCGCCCGCTGACACGCGAACAAAGAGGTTTATATGTCACTGCTCACTAAAGTCCTGTCCGCCGCCGCCACTGCCGTCCTGGCCGGCTCCCTGGCCGCGGCCCCGGCCCACGCGGGAGCTGTGGAGGTTTCCCCGCCGGGGGCCAACGACTGGGCCTGCAAACCAAGCGCCGCGCATCCATACCCGGTGGTTCTGGTGCCGGGAACCTTCGAGAGCATGGACAAGAACTGGTCCACCCTCTCGCCCTACCTCAAGAGCGCCGGGTACTGCGTCTACGCCCTCAACTACGGCGAGACGAACGGCGTCTATGCCACGGCGCCGGTCGCCCAGTCGGCGCAGCAGCTCGCCCCGTTCGTGGACAAGGTCCGTGCCGCCACGGGCGCCAAGCAGGTGGACCTGGTCGGCCACAGCCAGGGCGGCATGATGCCCCGCTACTACATGGGCTTTCTCGGCGGCGCCAAGTATGTCCATCAGCTCGTCGGGATCGCGCCGTCCAACCACGGGACCCAGGGCGTGATCGTCCCCAAGCCGGGCGCCGTCGCCGATCCCAACTACACCGGCCTAGGCTGCGCCGCCTGCGCGGACCAGCAGGCGGGGTCGGCCTTCATGCAGAAGCTCAACTCGATCGGCGACACCGTGGCAGGCCCGGCCTATACCGTCATCTCCACGGTCCACGACGAAGTGGTGGTGCCCTACAACAGCCAGGCCCTCAACGGCCCGGCGCGGCAGGTCACCAACATCACCATCCAGGACAAGTGCCCGGCCGACGCCATCGAACACGACCAGACGCCCAACGACCCCGTGGTGCACCAGATCGTGGCCCACGCGCTGGGCAGGGTTTCCGGTCCAGCCGATCCGGCCTACCAGCCCAGCTGCGTGTAGCAGAGCTCGGGGGACGGGGCGTGGCTGACCTCGGTGGCCCAGAATCGGATCGACCGTGGTCTCAACCTTCGGGATAGCAGATGGCCAAGGCGGGGCTGCCTACTGGACCTGGACCGTCCGCCTCGGTAGCGTGCACCCATGCCCATCAAACTTGAGAACGTCGGCATCGCCGTCCGCGACCTCGAAGCGGCGATCGCCTTTTTCACCGATCTCGGACTCACGGTGGTCGGCCGTGACACGGTCAGCGGCGAGTGGACGGACACCGCCGTCGGCCTTGACGGCAACCACGCCAAGATTGCGATGCTCCAGACGCCGGACGGTCATGGCCGTCTGGAACTCTTCGAGTACATCCACCCCGACGCGATCGAGACCGAGCCCACGCGTCCCAATGAGATCGGCATGCACCGCGTCGCGTTCTCGGTCGACGACATCGACAAAGCCCTGGAGATCGCCGCGAAGCACGGCTGCCGTCCGCTTCGCGGCGTGGCGACGTATCAGGACATCTACAAGCTCACGTACCTGCGCGGCCCCAGCGGCATCCTGGTGATGCTCGCCGAGGAACTGAAGAAAAACTGAGGGCCGGACCCACGCCGGCCCTTGGGGCCAGTCAATGGTCGCTTTTCGGGCGCCCCGACCTGGTTACCGCCCGGCGATGTGCCCGGCCACGTATTCCGCGTCCGCACCGACCAGCGACAGCGTGGCCGACGCGTGCCGGGTCAGCCACGGCAGCCCGACGGCGTACAGGCCCGGGACCTCGGTGACGCCGCGGGTGTGGCGCGGGTAGTTCCACTCGTCCAGCACGGGCAGGTCCAGGAAGCCGAAGTCCAGGCCGTAGCCGGTGCACCAAATGACGGAGGTGACGCCCTCGGCGTCGAGGTCGAGGCGGGCCCCGGAGCCCGCCGGCAGCCAGTCGTCCGCGGGCGCCGGCTCTGCAGGGGGCGCGTCGATGCCGGCCGCGGCGATATACGCGTCCGCCAGGCGCCCCATCCGCTGCCCGAACCCGGCCTCCACCAGCGCCAGGCGTGCGGGGAGGTCGTCGCTGAAGGTGAGGACGCCGTCGTCCGTTCCCTCGAAGCGGCCGTGCAGGCGGACGCCGCGGCGGCCGAGCTCCCGGATGTGGATGCTGTGGCCGCCGTCGTTGCCGGAGATCAGCGGGTTGCACAGGAACCGCGCCGCGGGGGAGGGGAGCTGCTCCACCTGGAAGCCGGTGATGCCGTGCTCCGGCCCGTGCAGGTTGACCTGCAGGATCCAGTAAAAGGTGTCCTGGCCGCGGTAGCGCCGCGGCGCCTCGGGGCAGGACGAGACCGAGAGGTGCACCTGGCGGCCGGCGGCGAGCAGGTCCTCGGTGATCTGCCCGCCCGACTGCCCGGTCCCCACCACCAGCACCGCGCCGTCGGGCAGCTGCGCCGGGTTGCGGTAGTCGTGGCTGTGCAGCTGGCGGATGTGCGCGGGGATCGTGGCGGACGACGGCGGGATCCGCGGCCGCTGGAACGCCCCGTTCGCCAGGACGACGTTCCGGGCCCGCCAGCTTCCGTGATTGGTGTCGACGGCGAAGCCAGGTGTATCGGCGAAGCCGCCTTTGCCCTCCGTGACCCGGGTGACCTCCGTGCCGAGCCGCACCGGTGCCGCGATGCGTTGGGCGTAGTCGCGGAACAGGTCGATCACCTCGTCGCGGGGCAGGAACGCGTCCGGCTCCGGGCCGTCGTACGTCGGGCCCGGGAGCAGGAAGGCGAAGTTGGGCGTGTTCAGGTAGAAGGAGTCCCACCGGTCCTGCCAGGCTCCGCCGAGCTCCGGCCGCTGCTCCAGCAGCAGATGGTCGACGCCGTGCCGGCTCAGCCAGTAGCTCGTGGCCAGGCCGGCCTGCCCCGCGCCGATCACGAGGGTGTCAATTCTTTGCGATGCCTGGCGTGGGGCGGTTTCTTCGGCGGACAGCATGGCTAACTCCTGACCGTCCGGGTTCCTGGCGCTTTGGCTGGCACCCTGCGCGGATGCTTGCCTTCCCGGACTCGCTCGCTTCCGCGGTCTGCCTGCCGCTTCTGCCGCAGCTGACGGGCCGGGCCGGACTTGTTGGCAGGATATGCCCGCAGCGTCGCCGCGTACAGGTCCCCTGGCGTGGCGGGGGAGTTTCAGCACTTCGACCGGCAATGGGGCCTTTTTAGCCTTGCCGATCTTTCAAGCCCCACGGTACGCTCTGTTGCCTCGGCCGATCGACAGGCCGGCAAATGTGCACGCAGCCAACTCTGGGGGGTGGCAGTCAGGGCATGGCCCGTACTGTTATTGGCGTGCGGTCTCCTTGGTGGCGCCATCAATGAAGAAGCCCGGCTTCTGACTGGATGGAGAGAAAACATGAGTACAAGAATGCGGCGCCTCGCGCCTGCGGCAATGCTTGCGGCCCTGATGATGGCGGGGGCACAGCCAGCTTCCGCGGCCAGTTTCCCAACCTCAGACCCCCTTCCCGGATGCCAGGGGTTCGACATTACGGTGAGCGGGGTTAAGGGAAATCAGGCGGTGAAGGTGACCAGGGAGAAGAACGGGTTCATTCGCACGGTCGCAGGCGGCGACGGTTTCATCCTTACCTTTACAAACGTGAAAACAGGCAAGGCCATCACAGTGCCGACCAACGGGTCCGTGACGCACACGTTGGCCCCGAAGCCTCCCGCCACGGGAACGACGACGTTCACCTTGACGGGTCAAAACGTGTTTATCTACTTCCCGACAGATACCGGCGGAGCCCGCACGATTCTGTACACGGGCAAGGCCGTCATCACCAACGACGCGAACGGAAAATCGACGTTCCAGAGCGCCTCAGGGACGCAACGGAATCTGTGCGACGCCCTGGCCTAAGGCGCCCCACCTCGGACTGACGCTTCGTTGCAGGCTGCCGCCCGGGTGGCGGCCTGCAACGGCGACAGGCCAAGCCGCGCGGGGCGCACGGCTACTCCTTCCCGGCGCTCGCGTTGGGTTTGGTCGCCTTCAGTGCTTTTGGCGGCAGCGCGGCGACGTGCTCGAACGCCTTCTCCACCCACGCCCGGGCACGCGCCTGATCGCCGTCGCCCTCGGCGTTCCAGACCTCCGGCAGGCCGGTGTAGCCGCCCATGGGCCGCTCGGCCGGGCCGAACGGGACGGTCCGCTCGGTGCCTTCCAGCTCCTCTTTATCCGCCTCGGCGAGCTTCACGCCGATTGTGGGGCCGAACAGGCCGGCGAACATGTTCCCGTGCACGAACGCCCCGAGGTTCCCGAACATCGGCTTGACGACCACCTCGGGATGGTCGGGCAGCACCGAGCGGAAGTGTTCCTTGTCGGCGTCGGACGCTTTGGGCATTTCCATGGGGCTCCCTCCGGCAACTGCGCTGGTCACGGGTCTTCCTGCAGGATATGCCCGCGGCCGGGCGCGGTACAGGTGCCGCTGTTTCCCCGGTGCGCGCGGGATCACGGCGCGTTAGTGCACTCTACGAGCCGCCGTCCTCGGGCCCCTCGGGCCCCTCGAGCCCCTCGGGCCACTCGGGCCACTGGTCAGCCAGCGCGGTCTCAAGCAACCGGTCGAAGCTGCTGATTCCGTAATCGGGCGGGGTGGCCGCGAGGACCACCTGCGTCGTGACCGCGTCTATTTCCGGATTGGGGTTCTTCTTCGGCTGCGGCGGGGGCTCCCGAAGGACTCTCAGGTCCAGGCCCGACACGCCGTTGACGGAGAGGGGGAGGCTCGTTCCCTTGACCAGCAGCAGCCGGAACTCTTTGGCGGAAAGTTGGTGCGGCTCGGCTGCGGTGAGTTCCAGCAGGACCGCGTTTGCCGTCGCGGTCAGCCCCTGCAGAAACGCCCGCTCACGCGAGCTCTTGCCCAGGATGACCAGTGCGCTGAACGTGGTGGCGAAGACCCCGACGAACAGCGCCGTGGCGCCCGGGTCCCGGAGCCCGGGTAAGAAGAGCATCAGGATCAGGCAAAGGACGAATGCGATGACGGAAAATCCGACGAACATGGGCCCGGCGCCGCCGGCCGGCCTGCCGGTCCATTCCTGGGAAGTGAAGCTGCAGAGTTCCCGCTGCTCGGTGCGTGGAGTTGGCATGGTCAGTTCCCCTTCACTTCCAGCAGGGCTTCGGCCAGAAGGATTGCTTCCCGCGCCTCCCGGAGGGTTGCCTGCAGCCCGGTGTCGGGAAACCCCGGCCCGATGCTTTCCGCGCCCATCGACAGATCAGCTGCGAGCCTAGTGAGCTTCTCCCGCTCCTGCGCAAGCATCCGGGACGAGGACAGTTTGACCTTGCTCTTCTCCAGTTCGAAGAGTGAGGTGTTGATCTGGTCCCGGCGCGCCCGGATCGCGGTGCAGACGTCCTGAACGCGCTGCGTGCGGCTGCTGAAGAGCCGCTCCATCTTGACGGCAACGTCATGGAGATCGCTCAAAGTGCCGGAGGGCGGCGCCTGCCGGTTCGCGGACTGGCGGGCAAGGAGTTGACTGACGCGTGAGAGCCGCTGTCCCCACAGCTCAGAACCCGCACGGTTCTGGTCAACGAGCAGTTCCGCTGCGCCAAGTGCCTTACTCAAGGCATCCAGCCGCGGGGCGAGATTCCCGGCCGCCGCGTCCAGGCGCCCGATGAATTCGGCGTAGTTATCGAGCGGCGGAACTGCTGCGTCGTCCCGGGGTGGAAGCGCAAGTCCACGGGGCGGGACCGCGCGCGGTTCGGAGCCGGAGGCAGGTGCGTCCTCGCCCATGATCAGCCATCCCTATCCATGACCCGTCCAAGGCAGCCTCGAGCCGCCCACGAATCCCCCACGGGGCAGGCGCATCCATGCATCTGCCTGTGAATGCCAATTCTAGAACTCGGGGCAGACGTTGTCTGCGGGGCGGGGTGGTAAGTCACCACGCAAATCTCCTGTAGTGTGGAGACCGTTGTTGTGTTTATGCAGTTCGTAGTTCAGGCAGTACGCGCGGTCGAAAGTCCGTGTTCTTCTGAAGCAGCGGTTTTGAGCACCCCACACCGGAGGACCCGAAAGTCGGGACTTTTCCTCCACCTTCACGAAGGACAAAAATAATGGCTACTGGCACCGTCAAATGGTTTAACGCTGAAAAGGGCTTCGGCTTCATCTCCCCGGACGACTCCTCGCAGGACGTTTTCGCGCACTACTCCGCGATCAACTCCTCCGGCTTCCGCTCCCTCGAAGAGAACCAGAAGGTCTCCTTCGACGTCGAGCAGGGCCCCAAGGGTCCCCAGGCAACCAACATCCAGGGCCTCTAATTTCCTAGAGAACCGGGACCGTTAGGTTTCGAGCAGGGCCCGTCCTCGGACGGGCCCTGCTTTTTTGTTTAACACGCGTGTGCTGCCTGAGGTGCCCTCAACCGCCAGGTTCCAGTTCGAGTTCGACGTCGACCTCGTCTCCGGCGCGGATGTGCGCCGCCGTCCTGATCGCCTTTTTCACGGGCAGGAGGTATGAGCCGCTCCGGCTGTCCGGGAAGAGCGAAGTGGACCAGCGCTGCCTGGCGATGGACGCCGTCACCTTCACGGAACCGAAGGCCTTGGCGAACGGGGCGGCGGCGTCCCCGAGCTCGTCGGCCAGGTCCCGGGGCAGCGTGATGAAGTGCCACCCGGATGCTTCGGGGTAGTGCCACAGCTCCCCGCGGAAGGAGTACGAGGTCCTCACCCGTTGAGTATGGCAGCCGCAGGGTGGCCGCGTCTCCGGCCTATCCGCGCAGCGGCCACGGACGCCACAGGCCGTCCAACTCCCGCAGCCGGATCTCTGCCGCGTGGAGGCGGGTGGCGGGGACCAGGCCGGGGTGCTTACGGCGTCGGCATGCCGCCGTTGACGTTCAGCGTCTCGCCGATCACGTAGCTGGACTCGGAGGAGGCCAGGAACACGTAAGCCGGCGCCAGTTCGGCCGGCTGGCCGGCGCGGCCCAGCGGGGTATCCTTGCCGAACTCCGGCAGGTCCTCGGGGAGCTGGCCCCCGCTGGGCTGCAGCGGGGTCCAGATGGGGCCGGGTGCCACGGCGTTGACGCGGATGCCCTTCGGCGCCAGCTGCTGGGCCAGGCCCTTGGTGAAGTTGTTGATCGCGCCCTTGGTGGAGGCGTAATCCACGAGTGTCTCCGAGGGGCTGTATGCCTGGATGGAGGTGGTGTTGATGATGCTCGGCCCGGCCGGCAGGTGCGGCAGGGCCGCCCTGGTTAGCCAGAACATCGCGTACACGTTGGTCTTGTACGTGTGGTCGAACTGCACGTCCTCGATGTCGGCCAGCGCCTTCTGCGCCACCTGCTTGCCGGCATTGTTGACCAGGATGTCCAGGCCGCCGAGCTCCCGCACCGCGGTCTCGACCAGCTCGCGGCACACCGACGAATCCTTCAGGTCACCGGGGACCTTGACCGCCTTGCGGCCGGCCTTTTCGATCAGGTTGGCGATCCGGGCGGCGTCCTCTTCCTCCTCCGGGAGGTAGGACATGACGACGTCGGCCCCCTCGCGGGCGAACGCGATGGCCGTCGCGGCGCCGATCCCGGAGTCCGCGCCGGTGACGAGCGCCTTGCGGCCCTCCAGCCGGCCGGTGCCGCGGTAGGTGTCCTCGCCAAGGTCCGCCTTGGGCGTCATTTTGGCGTCCAGGCCGGGTTCCGGCTGGCTCTGCTCCGGCGGCTCAATCTGCTCGTACGCCGTGACGGGGTTAGTTCGACGGGGGAGTGCGCGCAACGCGGGCGTGCCGCGGCTGAATCAGGGGGCCGGCGCGGGTCGATCGGCTGCGGCAATCAGCGCCGCGCTGGCGGCCCGGATCGCAGTCAGGCTGTCGCCCAGGCCGCCGAGGACGATGCCGGCGTCGGCCGCCTGCAGCGCGGAGCCGGGGGTGGCGAGCCCGTCGGCGCGGAGGCTGACCAGGGACTCCACCAGCCGGAACGCCAGGTCCCCGACCTGCCCGGCGCCGCTCCAGCCGTTCCCCGGCAGGCGGGAGCCCAGGCGCTGATACAGGCCGCGGAGCTCCCTCCTGTCCGCCATGAAGCTGCCGAACCGGTCGCTGCGCGCCTCCGGCAGGTTGTAGAGCACCCCGAGGTTCCAACGTGCGTTGCACAGCTGCGTTCCGTCATAGAGGGCGACGGCGTGGAGCCGCGCCGCCGCTGCCGGGACGGCGCCGCCGCTGGTGCGGTCGCCGTCGCCGTCGCTGTCCGCGGACACGGCGCGGGCAAACGCGAGCCCGCCCGCCACCGTGCCGGCCAGCAGGACCTCGAGGATGTCGTCCTTGGTGCCGAAGTGGTGGTACAGGGACGACTGGCGGATCCCGACGGCCTCCGCGATGGAGCGGGTTGAGGTGTTGGCGTACCCC
Organism: Arthrobacter sp. PM3; assembly: GCF_003352915.1. Classification (NCBI taxonomy): domain Bacteria; kingdom Bacillati; phylum Actinomycetota; class Actinomycetes; order Micrococcales; family Micrococcaceae; genus Arthrobacter; species Arthrobacter sp. PM3. The sequence continues at coordinate 2,615,373 of NZ_CP022314.1, forward strand.
TGCGTGGTGAACAGTTCGGCGGCGGCGTCGAGGATTTCGTCGCGGGCCGTGGCTCCCGGTCGGGAGGGTTGCTGTTTGCGGGGGCGCCCGGGGCCGGTTGGAGTCACGGCTTCATTGTTGCACCCCGGCGGGACGCTCCCCGCCCGCCCGGAGAACGGTGAGGTGCGAGAAATGTGGCGGAAATAAACCGTCAATCAGCCTTTTACACAGGGGAAACCAGTTCGGATTCTTCGACTGAAAAACTATCAATCGACCGGTATTCTGCAGTGTCGAGCCAGGGGCTGCACATGACCGGAACGCATGAACCCCCACGACGTTCCAGCCCCGGAGATTCCGATGACATCCACCGTTCTTCCCTCGTCCGCGCAGACGGACGACGCAGACCTCACGTCGCTTGGCTACGAGCCGTCCCTGCACCGCAAGCTCGGCCGCTACGCCTCGTTCGCGGCAGGCTTCTCCTTCGTGTCCATCCTGACCACCATCTTCCAGCTTTTCGCCTTCGGCTACTCCTTTGCCGGCCCGGCGTTCTTCTGGACCTGGCCGGTGGTGCTGGTCGGCCAGCTGCTGGTGGCCCTGAACTTCGCCGAACTCGCCGCCCGCTACCCGCTCTCCGGCGCCGTGTACCAGTGGGCCCGCCGGGTGGGCGGTGAAACGGTCGGCTGGTTCGCGGGCTGGTTCATGGCCCTGGCCCAGGTGGTGACCGCCGCCGCGGCCGCCATCGCCCTGCAGGTGGTCCTGCCCCAGCTGTGGGAGGGATTCCAGCTGGTCGGCGGCGACCCGGCGCTGAACACCACCACCGGTGCCGCGAACGCCGTCGTCCTCGGAGCCATCCTGCTGGTGGTCACCACGGTGATCAACTCGCTGGGCGTCAAGCTGATGGCCCACGTGAACTCGGTCGGTGTGACCTGCGAAATCGTCGGTGTCGCCGCCGTCATCCTGGCCCTCATCACGGCAGCCCAGCGCGGACCGGACGTCGTCATGGACACCACCGTCCTGCAGGGAACCGACCTGGGCCCGGTGGGCGCATTCCTGGTCTCGGGCCTCATGGCCGCCTACGTGATGGTGGGGTTCAACTCCGCCGGTGAGCTCTCCGAAGAGACCAAGTCCCCGCGCCGCACCGCACCCCGGACCATCCTGTCCGCCCTGATCATTTCCGGCATCGGCGGCGCGCTGATGATTCTGACCGCGCTGATGGCCGCCCCCAGCCTCGACGACGGCCGGCTCGCCACCGAGGGCCTGCCCTACGTGCTGACCGCCGTCCTGGGCACCTTCTGGGGCAAAGTCCTGCTGGTGGATGTGGCTGTGGCGATCTTCGTCTGCACCCTCGCCATCCAGACCGCCGGGTCCCGCCTGGTGTTCTCCATGGCCCGCGACGGCAAACTCCCCGGCTCGGCCCTGCTGTCCTCGGTCCACCCCACCCGCGGCACCCCGATGTGGCCCTCCATCGCGATCGGCGCGCTGGCCGTGGGCGTGCTCGCCATCAATGTCGGGAACGCCGCGCTTTTCACCACGCTCTGCAGCGTCTGCATCGTCATGGTGTACCTGGCCTACCTCCTGGTCACCGTGCCCCAGCTGATCAACCGCCTGCGGGGCGACTGGGACCGGGTGGGCCAGACCATGCCGGCCGGGCTGTTCTCCCTGGGCCGGTGGGGCCTGCCGGTCAACATCCTTGCGGTGCTCTACGGCGCCGTGATGGTGGTCAACCTCGCCTGGCCCCGGCCCGAGGTCTACGACCCCTCCGGCGAAAACGGACTCCTCCTGTGGTCCGCTCCGCTGATGGTGGGCGCCGTGCTCGTCGTCGGCCTCTGGGTCCGGCGCACCAGCGCCCGCGCCTGACACCCTGACCCGCCGGCCTTCCGGCCGCTGCCCTCTGACCGACGCCGCTTCCGCCGCCCACTCCAGGATTGACATGACACAGACCACCGAAACACCAGCCACCACCGCCACGTCCACTACAGCAGGGGCCCGGGCGCACGCCCGGGAGCAGCACGGCCGCACCGCGGACACCATGCGCCACGTCCCCGCCTCCTCCGCCCCGGCACGGCTCACCGCCAGCCTGGCCGTCGCCGGGGACCGCCTGACCTGGGCCGAATCCGTCGCCTTCGGCCGCTACACCGCCCTGCCCCTGGCCCGGGGCACCCGGCTCCGCCTCACCGACACCGACGGCGACGCGTGCGTCCACGTGCTGCTCTACCGCACCGGGATGCTGCACGAACGGCTCAACGTGGCGGACACCGTCAAGGTCCCGTGGCAGGCCTACCCCACCACGGGACACCCGCTGCTGTCCGACGCCGGCCGGTTGATGGCCACGATCGTGGCCGACACGTCCGCACGCCACGACGCCCTGACCGGCACCACCACGCTGGCCGGAAACACCGCCCGCTACGGCGCCGGATCCGCCCACAGCAGCTCGCCCGCCGGGCGCGAACTGCTGACCCTGGCCGCCCTGAAGCAGGGACTCGGCGCCCGGGACGTGGCGCCGTCGCTCTCCCTGTTCAAAGGGATCACGGTTTACCCGGACGGCGGCATCCGCTTCACCGGCAGCGCCGGCGCCGGTGCCGCCGTCGAGATCCTGCTCCAGATGGACACCGTGGTGCTCCTGGCGAACACCGCCCACCCGCTGGACCCGCGACCGGACTTCACCGGAACCGCCGTCGACGTCGTCGCCTGGCACGCGCCCGGGGAACTTCGCCGGCTGGAGGAGGGGACCGTGACCGGGCCCCTGACCCCTGAACACCGGCAGGCACTGAACAACACCGAACACGACCTCACCGCAAGGAACGCACGATGACCTCCACCACCGAAACCCGCACACCTGCCAGCGCGAGCGACACAGCGCTCGCCGCCGGCGCCGTCGTCCTCGATGAATACGTCCAGGCGCGCGGACCCTGGTCCGCCGTCGTCGCCGCCGGTGACGTCCTGACCATCGTGGACCTGGAAGGCAACCAGGCGGTGGACTGCCTGCTCTACGCCGCCGACGACACCGACGTGCGCTACTCCGCCGCTGTCACCATCGCCGGGCAGCGCTCGATCGTGCTGACCACCGGGTCCGTGCTCCGGTCCGACGCCGGCGTGCCGCTGATGACCGTGGTGGCGGACGAGGTGGGCGTGCACGACACCATCGGCGGGGCCTGCTCGCAGGAATCCAACACCCTGCGCTACGGCCAGCACACCCGCGAACAGCACGCCTGCGTGGAGAACTTCCTGATCGAGGGATCCCGCTGGGGGCTCGGCAAGCGCGACCTCGTCTCCAACATCAACTGGTTCATGAACGTTCCGGTCGACCCGGACGGCGCTCTCGGCATTGTCGACGGCCTCTCCGCCCCCGGCAAGCGGGTGGCGCTCCGGGCCGAGGTGGACACCCTGGTGCTGGTCTCCAACTGCCCGCAGATCAACAACCCCTGCAACGGGTTCAACCCCACGCCCGTCCGCATGATCGTCACCCGCCCGGAGGCCGCCCAGTGAACCGCATCGACACGCCACTGTTCGACACCCTGCTCGTCGCCAACCGCGGCGAAATCGCCTGCCGCATCATCGACACCGCGCGGAAGATCGGCCTGCGGACCGTGGCCGTGTTCTCCGAGGCCGACCGCGGCGCCCGCCACGTCAAACTGGCCGATGAGGCCGTGCTGCTGGGTCCTGCCCCGGCCAAGGACTCCTACCTGCGGGTCGATGCCCTGCTGGCGGCGGCCGCCGCCACCGGAGCCGGCGCCATCCACCCCGGCTACGGCTTCCTCTCCGAAGACGCAGGCTTCGCCGAGGCCGTGGAGGCCGCCGGACTGGTTTTCGTGGGCCCCACCCCGGACCAGCTCCGGATCTTCGGCACCAAGCACACCGCCCGGGACGCCGCGCAGGCCGCGGGCGTGCCCATGATCGCCGGATCCGGCCTGCTGCCGGACGCCGACGCCGCCGTGCTGGCCGCCCGGGACATCGGGTTCCCGCTCATGCTGAAGGCCACCGGCGGCGGCGGCGGCATCGGGATGACCGTGTGCCGCACCGAGGACGAACTCACCGGCGGTTACGAGCGGGTGGCGCGCCTCGCCGGTGCGAGCTTCAGCACCGCCGGCGTTTTCGCCGAGCGCTATGTCGAACACGCTCGGCACGTGGAAGTGCAGATCTTCGGCGACGGCGAAGGCCGGGTAGTGAGCCTCGGCGACCGTGACTGCTCGCTGCAGCGCCGGCACCAGAAAGTGCTGGAGGAAGCGCCCGCCCCGGACTTGCCCGCGGCGCTCCGGGATGAACTGCACCGCAGTTCGCGGGCGCTGTGCGCGTCCCTGAACTATCGCTCGGCCGGAACCGTCGAGTTCGTCTACGACCCCGCCCGCCAGGAAGCGTCCTTCCTGGAGGTCAACGCCCGGCTCCAGGTGGAGCACCCCGTCACCGAAGCCGTCACGGGCGTGGACCTCGTCGAGTGGATGCTCCGGCTGGCCCAGGGCGGCACCGAGGCCGCCGGCGTGCTGGCCGGACGCCCGGACGGCATCCCCGTCTCCGGCCACGCCGTCGAGGCCCGCCTGTACGCCGAGGACCCGGCCCGCAACTTCCAGCCGAGCTCGGGCACCGTCACCAACGCCGCCTACCCCGGAACCGACGCCGCCCGCGTGGATGCCTGGGTGGAAACCGGCAGCGAGGTGTCCACCAACTACGACCCCCTGCTGGCCAAGATCATCACCACCGGCACGGACCGCGGCCAGGCCTTCGACCGGCTCGGCACCGCCCTGAAGACCACCCGGATCGACGGCATCGAAACCAACCTCGGGATGCTCCGGGCCGTTACCGCTTTGGACGTGGTCCGCGATGCCGCCCACTCCACCGGCACCCTGAACGACCTCGGCGATCCGGAGCCCCGGATCACCGTGGAGCGTCCCGGGCTGCAGACCTCGGTCCAGGACTGGCCCGGCCGGGCCGGCCTGTGGCAGGTCGGCGTGCCGCCGAGCGGCCCGATGGATGACCTCTCCTTCCGCCTGGGCAACCAGGCCCTGGGCAACGACGAAGGCGCGCCCGGGCTCGAGTTCACCATGACCGGGCCCAGCCTGCACTTCACTCATGCCACCACCGTGTGCGTGGCCGGCGCCCCCACCACGCTCACCATCGACGGCGCCGACGTGCCGGCCTGGGAACCGGTGACCGTACCCGCGGGCGGCACGCTCGACGTCGGCACCGCCGAAGGGGCCGGCCTCCGCGGCTACATCCTGTTCCAGGGCGGGCTCGACATTCCGCAGTACCTGGGCAGCGCGTCCACCTTCACCCTGGGCCAGTTCGGCGGCCACGGCGGCCGGGTGCTCCGGGCCGGAGACGTGCTGCGGGCCGCCGCCCCGGACACCGGGTCGACGCCGCAGCTTCCCGGCCCTGCCGGTGCCGTTCCACTGGACAGCAGGCCGGTCCTGACCTCCGCGTGGGAGCTGACCGTGGTGGAGGGCCCGCACGGCGCCCCCGAATTCTTCCGGCGCGAGGACATCGAGGAGCTCTACGCCGCCAGCTACGAGGTGCACTTCAACTCCGCCCGCACCGGGGTCCGCCTCATCGGCCCCAAACCGCGCTGGGCCCGCACCGACGGCGGCGAGGCCGGACTGCACCCGTCCAACATTCACGACACCGCCTATTCGGTGGGTGCCCTGGACTTCACCGGCGACACCCCGATCCTGCTCGGCCCGGACGGTCCCAGCCTGGGCGGCTTCGTCTGCCCCGTGACGGTGGTGACGGCCGACCGCTGGAAGCTGGGGCAGCTCCGTCCCGGCGACACCGTCCGGTTCGTGCCCGTGGAAGCCGGCCGGGCGCCGTCGGCCACGGACCTCGGACCCGGACGGCAGCTGGTGCTGCCGGGGGATGCCGGCTGGTCCCGGACCGGAGGAACCGCCAATTCCGCCGGCGGCGCGAACACTGCCGGCGGAGTCCGGCGCGGCGACGGCGACGACGGCGTGCTGGGCCGGGTGCCGGAAGGCCCCGGACGGCCCGCGGTCACCTACCGCCGCTCCGGCGATGACAACCTGCTGGTGGAGTACGGCGCCATGGTCCTGGACCTCAGCCTGCGGGCCCGCGTGCACGCCCTGCACCAGCACCTGCAGGAACTCCGCATGCCGGGGATTGCCGACCTCACCCCGGGGATCCGGTCGCTGCAGATCAAGATCGACCCGGCTGTGCTCACCGTCCCCCGACTCCTGGGCCTGGTGCAGGAGATCGAAGCCGCCCTGCCGGCCAGCTCGGAGCTCGTGGTGCCCAGCCGCACGGTCCGGCTGCCGCTGTCCTGGGATGATCCGGCCACCCGCGAGGCCATCCAGCGGTACATGGCCGGTGTCCGGGACGACGCCCCCTGGTGCCCGTGGAACATCGAATTCATCCGGCGCATCAACGGCCTGGAGTCCGTAAACGATGTCTTCGACACGGTCTTCAACGCCGAATACCTGGTCCTGGGACTCGGCGACGTGTACCTGGGCGCCCCGGTGGCCACACCCCTGGATCCCCGCCACCGGCTGGTCACCACCAAGTACAACCCGGCCCGGACCTGGACGCCGGAAAACGCCGTCGGAATCGGCGGAGCCTACATGTGCATCTACGGCATGGAAGGACCCGGCGGCTACCAGTTCGTGGGCCGGACCACCCAGGTGTGGTCGCGCTACGCGGACTCCGCGCCGTTCGAACCCGGATCGCCCTGGCTCCTGCGCTTCTTCGACCGCATCTCCTGGTACCCGGTCAGCCCCGACGAGCTGCTGGACCTCCGGGCGGACATGGCAGCGGGCCGGGGGCGCGGCGTCGAGATCGAGGACGGGACCTTCTCGCTCGCCGACCACGAGGACTTCCTGGCCCGGAACAGCGGGTCCATCGCGGCGTTCCGCGAGCAGCAGGCGGCGGCGTTCGCCGTCGAACGGCAGGCCTGGGCCGACGCCGGCGAGTTCGACCGCGCCGACGCCGCGGCCGCCGTCGTGCCCGACGCCGACGAGCTCGTGGTGCCCGACGGCGCCACCCTGGTGGCCGCCCCCTTCGCCGCCAGCGTCTGGAAGGTGGACGTCGCCCCGGGCGACGAGGTGGTGAAGGGCCAGCCACTCGTCTCCCTGGAGGCGATGAAGATGGAAACCGTGCTGGCCGCCCCGTTCGACGGCGTGGTGCAGCAGGTGCTGCCCGTGGCCGGGTCGCAGGTGGTGGGCGGCGAGGCGCTGGTGGTCCTCGGCCCGCCTACGGACGAATTCGACGGACAACCCGAGACCAAGGAACTGGACGGTGCGGCAGCATGAAATCAGCGAATGCCGGCGCGGCGGCGCGCGTGCGGGCGGCGCTGGCCGCCATCGAGGCTGCGGGCCGGCCCGAAATCTGGATCACCGTCCGGGCCGCGGACGCGCTGCTGGCCGACGCGGCCGCCGTTGACCAAGCGGTGGCCGCGGGCGGAGACCTGCCCCTGGCCGGGCTCCTGCTCGCCGTGAAGAACAACGTGGACGTGGCAGGGATCGACACCACGGCGGCGTGCCCCGGCTATGCCTACACGCCGGAGCACGACGCCGAGGCGGTGGCCCGGCTGCGGGCCGCCGGCGCGGTGGTTCTGGGGGCCACCAACCTGGACCAGTTCGCCACCGGCCTGGTGGGAACCCGCAGCCCGCACGGCGTCGTCCGCGACGCGCGCCGCCCGGAGTTCATCTCCGGCGGTTCCAGCTCCGGCTCCGCGGTGGCCGTAGCCCTGGGGCTGGCCGACATCGCCATCGGCACGGACACCGCCGGATCCGGCCGCGTCCCCGCCGGGCTTCAGGGAATTGTCGGCATCAAGGCCACGCTGAACGTCGTGTCCACCGCCGGGGTAGTCCCGGCGTGCCGCTCCTGGGACGCGGTGACCATTTTCGCGCGGGACCTCGGCACGGCCGAGCTCGCCATGGGCGCCATGGCCGGCGGGGCCCGCCCGTGGCCCGCCGACGCCCGGCTGGCCGCACCCGCCCGGCCCCGCGTCGCTTACCCATCCAGCCTGCCGGAACTCCCGCCGGCCTGGGCTGCCGAGTTCGGCCGGCAGATCGCCAGGCTCCAGGCCGCCGGCGTGGAGGCCGAGCCGATCGGGTTCGACGTGTTCCTGGAGGCCGCGCGCCTGCTGTACGACGGCGGACTGGTTGCCGAGCGGTACGCCGCCGTCGGCGCCTTCGTCGACGCGGCGTCGTCGGAGGGTGCAGGGAATCCTGCCGGGAATCCTGCGGGGCTGGACCCGACCGTCGCCGGGATCGTCAGGGCTGCCGGCCAGGTGCCCGCGCACCAGTATGTTGCGGACACCGGGCGGCTGGAGGGCCTCAAGCGGCAGGCCATGGAACGCCTGGACGGGTTCGACGCCCTGGTGGTGCCCACCGCGCCGTTCCACCCGGGCCTGGAAGAGGTCGCTGCCGACCCCGTGGGCGTGAACTCGCGGATGGGCACGTATACGAACTTCTGCAACCTGTTCGACCTCTCCGCTGTGGCCGTGCCGGCGGGAGAGGTGGACGGAGCCCAGTTCGGGCTCACCGTCGTGGGGCGCACGTTCGACGACGCGGTGGTGGCGGACATCGCCCGCAGGATCGAAACCCCGGCCGTGCCGCCGGTGCTGTTCGCGGCCGGAGCCGCCCCGGCACGGCAGCGGCCGGCGGGGGAGCCGTGGCCGGTCCGCGCCGGAGCGTCCTGCGTGCCCCTGGTAGTGGTGGGGGCCCACCGCAAGGGCCAGCCGCTGGCCCACCAGCTCGAAACGCTGGGTGCCTTCTGGGACGGGCCCGTGCGCACGGCGCCCCGCTACCGGATGGTCTCGCTGGACACCCAGCCGCCCAAGCCGGGGGTATACCGCTCGGACGACGGCGCCGAACTGGTGGCCGAGCGGTGGCTTCTCTCGGAAGCGGCGCTGGGAAAGTTCCTCGCGGCGTTGCCCGAGCCGATGCTGCTGGGATCCGTGCGCCTAAACGACGGCTCCAGCGCGGTCGGCTTTGCCTGCGACGCCGTTGCCGCGGCGACCGGGACGGACATCACCGAGTACCGCGACTGGCTGGCTGCGCCCGCTGCCGTGGGCGGCCGGGGATCCCGGACAAGCCTGGCCGACGCGCTCCTGGTCGGCCTCACGCGAGGGCTGCAGCCCGGTATCAGGCGTCCGTAGCGGCGCACCCGTCGCCGCAGGGGGAACGATCGAAAGGAACGGACATGCTCAACCTGAAGAAGTGGTGGTCCATGTTCACGTCTGCGGCGCCGTGCCCCGCGGGTGAATCGTTGCCGGTGGTGACCGGCGAGGCGGGCCTGCAGTACCTCTGGCTGTTGCCGGGCGACGCCGCATGCTGCCACCCGCCGTTAGGCCGGCGGCCGCGGCCGGCTAGTCGCCCTCGGGGATGATGATCCACAGCGCGAGATAGGCGACTACGCCCACGCCGAACAGGCCGAAGAACATGAATCCGAGGCGGACGAACACCCGCGGGACCTCGAAGCGGTCGGCCAGGGCGGCGCACACCCCGGCGAACATTTTTCCGCGCCGGGGACGAACCAGGGTTGCTGCCATTTCGCCACCCTAGCACCGGGGGCCGGTCCCGTCAGCAGCAAATTCTGTCCCCGTGGCACGGCGCCCGAGCCCGGCGCCGCGCCCGCTCGTCACAGCTGCCCGCGCCGCGCCAGGTAGGAGTTGAGTGCCGGGTTGTCGATGTCCTTCGCCAGCCACGGAATTGTCTCCGCCGCGGCGGTGTCGCCCAGGACGGCCCGGTGCGAGTGCGCCCGGACCAGGAGCTCGCGCAGGGCGCCGCGGCCGGCCATCGTGCCGAGCCGGGCGGCGTAGTCCGCGGCGGCGGGGGAGCCGGCGTCGATCGCGACCTCCGCGGCGGTGTCCAACAGCCGCGCCCGGTACCAGAGATACCAGGGCGTGGTGTCGAGCCCGCGTTTGAGCCACGCCTCGGCCGCGGCGGGGTCGTTCCGGGCCACGCTGAGCCGGGCCTTCGCCCCGGCGGCCAGGGTGAGGTAGCAGTGGTCGCCGGCGACGTCGGCCATCACCCATGACCGGTCGATCAGGGCATCCGCGTCCTCCAGCCGGCCGGCGGCGAGGAACGTCTCGCCGCGGAGCCCGGCGACGAAGGGCTCGAACGCCGTCCAGTGCTCGGCCGCGATCAGCTCCTGTGCCCGGTCCAGGGCCTCGGCCGCCGGCTCCAGGTCTCCGCGCAGCAGGTGCACCCGGCCGGCCAGGGCCGTGCCGAACGCCAGCTGGCGGCGGCTGCCCGCCGCGGCGGCGAGCCGGCAGGATTCGGCCAGGGCGGTCAGCGCCTCGCCGTAGTGGGCGGTGTCCGAGGCCGCCATGCCCCGGATGGCCAGGATCCTGGACCGTTCGTCGTCGAACCCGTCCGCCGCCCGGGCGGCCTGTTCGAGCCAGCCGGCCGCGCGGTCCGGGATGCCCCGCTGCACGGACAGGTACCCCAGCTCCCGGTACGCGGCCGCGGCCACCCGCGACGCCGGCCGGTCCCGGTTCCCCGCGTCCAGCCGCAACGACCCGGGGTCCAGGCCCTCCGACTTCAGCGCCCGGTGGAGCAGGTCGGCCACCTCGGCACCCCGGCCGCCGGCCTGATGGATCAGCGCCCCGGACAGGGTCACCAGGGACTCGGCGAGCAGATGGTGGTCGCCGGTGCGCTGCGCGAGCCCGGCCGCGAGCCGCAGCTGCTCCAGCCCGCGCTCCACCGAGCCGGCCGAGAGTGACGCCTCCGCGGCGTCGAGGTAGGACCGCACGGCGGCCGCACTGGCCGGCCCGGGGCCTGACCCGGCCCCTGGCCCGGGGCCGGCCGCGGGCGGCGCGTCGGAGAGTGCCCGCCGCACCTCGGCGGGCAGGCCGAGCCCGAGCTCACGGCGGTAGAGCTCGCGGCATTTCTCGGCCTGCTCCCGCGCGCGCCGGTACTCGCCCAGGGACTTCAGGGCCTTGATCAGGACGGCGTGGCAGTCGGCGTTGAAGGGGTCCAGGTGCAGCGCGCGGGTGGCGAGGTCGGCGGCGTCGTCCGCCTTTCCGGCCGCCAGCGCGGCGAGCGAGGCCTCGTAGAGAAGTGTCAGGACGGAGTTCTCGAGCCGGTGCCGCTGGTCCTCCAGCCAGGCCTCGAACACGGGGCAGTCCGGGAAGGCGAGTCCCTCCAGGAGCTGGCCGTCGAAGGTGCGGGGGTCGACGGCGCGGGTGCCGGTGCCGGCGGCGGGAGCCAGGGCCGCGATCGCATCGCAGGTCCACCCGGCCGGGAGCACGAGCCGCAGCGGGTCGCCGCCGACCGAGTCCGCGCCGAGGGTCCGGCGCAGCTCGGAGAGGTTCCAGCGCAGCGCGCCGAGGGGATCGTCGGCGTCGGGAAACAGCAGGGCCGCCGTGCGGGCCCGGCCGGTGCCGCCGGGCTGCAGCACGAGGTAGGCCAGCACAGCCCACGCCTTGCGGCCGCGCGGCTGCCGGGGTGCGGTGCCAGTGGACTCGATCCGGGGCGGACCGAGGAGCCGGATCCATGTCTCGGCCATACCGTCATGCTACGCCGCAAACGGGGGCGCGGAGAGGGGCCGGTGGCGGCCTGAACCGGGCGGAAAACTCTCACACGGCGGCTCACACGGTGGCCACAGAAACTGGACATGTCCCCCTCCCGAGGAAGGGGAGACTCGAACCGGAAACCCGAACCGCATCCGCACCGGCCACCCGGAATCCGGCCCGAACCGCCCGCTCCATCTTCCACAGCAACAACATCCCATCATTCGCCCGAGGTGCTCTTCACAATGGAATTCCTTCTTCTCCTGCTCGCAGGACTCGTGGTCTACGCTGTCACCGCCACCCTCGTCGCCGTCGTCCGTGACGGGCGGGGCCACACCCCGCCGGTCCGGTCCATCCGGCCCTGGATGGCGGGGAACCTGCCCAGCGAACCGTACGCGACCCCCGGACCGGCCCGGCGCTGACCGCGCCTGACCGCCCTGCCCTGACTGCCGCCCTGACCGCGCTGCCCTGACTGGGCCCTGACCCCCGCTTCCGGCACCGGAAGCGGGGGTCCCGCACGCCGTCGTCCGGTTACCTGGACGTCGCTGCCGGCGCGTCTGGACACCCGCAGCGGCGCGGGAGCATCCTAAACGTGTGCGCGTTCGGGCTGGCGGGGGAGCTCCGGCCCCGGCAGGCGGAGGCCGGGGACGCCGGAGGATGCCGGGGTCTTAGTCCCAAGCGTGCGGACATGATCGGCGAGGGAAGCTGGTACCAGACCATGGACGAATCATCCGACCCCCGGCAACGGCTGTCCTCCCGCATCGACGAGAAGCAGCAGGCCATCCGGTCCTACCTCGGCAAGGAACGGCCCCGGCGCACCCGGCTGGCCAACATCAGCATCGTGGGCAGCGCGCTCGCCGCCGCGCTCACGGCCGGCCCCGCCGTCGGCGGCACGGGATTCACCAGCGCGGTGGCCGACGTCTTCAACCTCAGCGACGACTCGATTGTGTGGCGGGTGCTGTGCCTGCTCGCGGTGATCTGTTCCATTGCCGCGGCGCTGGCCACGAATTTCGCCACGTCCCATTCGCTGGCGGACCGGGTGAGCGCCGCCGAGACCTCCAGCGCCCAGTTGGAAGGGTTGCAGGTTGCGTTGAGCTTCGGCCATATCGACATCGACGAGGCGGTCAAGCTCTACCAGCAGTACGCGACCCAGGTGCCGTTTGTGGAGGGCCTCCCGGGGCGGTGACCGGAGTCAGCCCGCGTTGCCGGGGGACAGGACGGTGAGGCCCGCGTCGACGGCCGCGGCAAGCAGTTCGGCGTCGTAGGCAACCAGGACATCGGCCTGCAGCCGGATCGCGGTGGCCAGGTGAATGGCATCGGCGCTGCGCAACCGGCCAGGCAACGCGGCCGCATACAGCAGGTCCGGGCGCGCCACGTCGGCCAGGTTGATCCCAGCCAGGACGGCATTGACGAGCCCGCCGGGAAGTCCCCGCCGGTGGGCGGCGCAGTGCAGCTCGGTGTGCAGGAGCATGGAGGCTGTCAGCTTGTCGCCGCCAGCGACGGCGGCCGTCAGGTACTCGGCAAGGGCCGCCGATTCGGCTTCCTCCACCACGAGTTTGAGGACCGCCGACGTGTCCACGTAGAGGATCAACGGTCCCCGCGAACGGCGGCCAGGATGTCCGCCGTCGTGTCCGCCGACCTGATCCGCGCCAGGGACTGAAAGTCAACGGCACCGGGGGAGGCCGGCCGGATCTGCCCCGCCAGAAGCAGCCGCTCGAACGGCGAGGAGGACGGGGGGATGAGAACAGCGGCGACTTCCCCGTTGTTTGTCACCTCAATGGTTTCCCCGTTTTTCACGCGCTCAAGAATCCTGCTGCTCTGGTTGCGCAGTTCGCGGTGCGGAATCGTTGTCATGCCAGCCTCCGTAGCAATCGTAGCAACGGCCCGGTCGGCAGGAAAGGGGCGACCGCGGCAGCCTGCACAGCGGCAACCCATCGGCTGCGCAGGAAACGTGGATGAGGACCGGCACCCAGGTGCCGGTCCTCATCCCATTTTTCGGCCGTGCCGCCGGGCTTAGCGGCCGCGGACCCGCTCCAGGAACAGCCGGGTGCGCGATTGCAGGCCGGTGATCTGGCGCTTCACCACCTCGGAGGGGTCCGGATTGATCTCGTTCGCCGGCGGTTCGACCCGGACGTTGCCGGAGCAGAGGAACTCCGCGCAGATGAGGGTCCCCACCGTGTTGCCGTTGCGCCCGGACGCGCCGGCCCGCCGGGCCACCCACAAGAGGACATCCTCTTTGGAGAACACGTCACGGCAGATTTCGCACAGCACCGAGCGGTTCTTCTTGGCCCCGCCCTCAGGCGCCCGGAGCAGGACGCCGGTGAGGCTGCCGCCGTCGGGAAAGATGAGATAGCCGCGCAGCGGCATCTTTTGGTCCCGCCACCCGAGAAAATCCAGGTTGTCCCAATCGAGGGTGTCGAAGTTCTGGGGCAGGTTGAGCTTGGCCGCCTCGGAGCGGCTGGCGTTGATAAATGATGACCGGATCTGCTGGGCAGTGATTTTCTGCATGGTGAAGCCACTTTCGGAAGGTTTGCGGTTGCCCCGGTGCCGGGGCCTGACTGCTGCGAATCAGCCGGTTCCACCCCATCCGGCAACCGGCATTAGGACACGTCGAAGGCACAGGCAGATGGGAGAGGGCACATGGAAGAGGGGAGGCTAGCGCTCCGCGGAGGTGCCGGACCGGACTGATGGGGACGGGGTCGCACAGCAGGCCACAGCGGCCACCTCGCTGACCATGGCTGCACTTGCCGATACGGCGCGCATGCTCATTCTCCCGATTCCGAAAAATTCCAACGTCGGTCATCCTCGCAAATCCGGACGCATCCTGCAACGTCCGGCCGCGGCACGCCGGCCGCGGCACGCCAAAGGCAGGACGGCTGCGGGAGCCGTCCTGCCTTTGGTGCGTACGTCGCATTCCCTGCGCCCGTCTGTCGGGCTTCCTGTTGCGTTGGAGTGCAGGGTTGTTCGGTGCGCGTGCCGGACGTGGTGCCGGCGGTCTCGGGGTGCGGGTTACATGATGCCGGTGGGCACGAGCAGGGCCCAGGCCAGGGCGGGGGCTGCGAGAACGACTCCACCGGCGTACATCATGAGCTGGCGGTAGACGCGTTGGCGGTCGTTTTCCCGGGCGTTCGCGACCACCAGCGCGCCGTCGGTGGAGAAGGGCGAGACGTCCACAACGGTGGCCGCGATGGCCAGGGCAGCGACCGTGCCGGAGGCGCTCAGCGAACTGGTGGCCAGCAGCGGGCCCGCCAAGGGGATGAACGCCGTCAGCAGTGCGGTGGAGGATGCGAAGGCGGAGCCGACACCGATGACGTAGCAGAGGACGAGGGCGATCAGCAGCGGCGCACCCAGCGCGAGGGCCTGCTCGGCGAGGGTGTCAATGACGCCGACGTGCTGGAGCAGGGAGACGTAGGTGATCATGCCGGCCACCAGCAGGACGGTGGACCAGGAAACGCCGCCGATGAACGTTTTGTGTTCCTTGATGTTGACGAATGCCAGGATCAGGCCGGCCGAGAGGGCAACGAATCCGATGGGCAGATGGAAGGCCAGGGTGCACACAAGGATCACCAGGATCAGCGCCAGCGTGACGATCTGCTGGCCTTTGGGGCGTCCGGCGCGGGTGGTTTCCAGGCCGGCGTACGCGTTGGCGTGATGGTCACGCAGCTTGCCCAGGAGGGCGAAGACCACGATGGTCACGGCCGACAGGATGAGGTTGAGGGCGAAGCTGGCCGTGAACAGGGCACCCTGGGAGATGGGGAATCCGTTTTTCAGGGCGATGTCGTGCACCAGCACGCCGGCGACGGACAGCGGCGAAAAACCTCCGGCGTGGGCCCCGTTGATGACGAAGGCGCCCATGAGGACCGGGTGGATGCGCGACTCGTAGGCGAGTCCGAGGGCGGCGGGTGCGAGCAGTGCGACGGCGGCGGGGGAGAAGGTGCCCAAGGACGTCAGCGCCGCCGCCATGAGGAAGAACACCCAGGGCAGGAGCATCGTTTTGCCCCTGACCAGGCGCACGCAGGTCTGGACGATGATGTCGATGGTCCCGTTTCGTTGGGCCATGCTGAAGAAGTAGGTGACACCGATGATCGTCACGACGATGCTGGCCGGGAACTCCTCAAGGATTTGCTTGTCGGTCATGCCGAGGATGAAGTAGCCGACGCCGAAGGACGCAACCAGCCCCATGATGCCGATGTTGAGCGGCCATTTCGTGGCGACGACGAACATCACGACCAGGATGACGAGCGGGATGATCTGCGTGGCGGTCATGGTCGGCTCCGATTCCGAGGCGGCCGCTGGGTTGAAGAGGGCACCTCCGAAAAGGAGGGCGACCAGGCCAAGGATCGTGATGGCGGCTACCGTCACCAGCAGGATACGACGGCGGCGGCGGGGACCGCCGGAGGACGCGTCGCGGGTAGTGCTGGGTGCAGTCTGTTCTGCAGGCTTTTCTGCGATGTTAGTCATGGTGCTTTCTCCTCATTGAGTAGCGCTGGTCAGTTGGTGGCGCTGGCAAGTGAGGCGTCAGCGGCGTTGCCGAGGGCCTCGGGGAGGTGGATGGTGGTGGTGGCGATCGTGCGGGCGGTTCGGTCCACGCCGACGATCAGCGAGCCGTCCCGTTCCTCGCTCCAGGTTTCGATGACTCCGGCCGGTGTGCGCAGCCGCAGGGTGGATCGAACGGTGTCGCCCGTGATGTCGTTCAGTACGGTGCCCGGGGTGCGGGCGGCAAGAGTCAGTGCGATGCTTCCGGTGATGGCCAAGGCAGGGTGGGGCTTGCCCATCGAGAGCATCATGACGCTGACGTCGCTTTCCGGGCCGGACCGGGCCGGTGCGCCCACGATCGCGACCTTAGGGACTGCGCGGGCCGCGTCGCCGGTGGTCGCTGCGAGCCCCATGCGCACAGCCGCCTGGCGGCGGACGTGGTCCAGGGTGTCCAGCTGCAATTCGACGCCGGCGAGCCAGCTGTCGTAGCGCTGCGGGTCAAGGCCAAGGTCCTCGGCCCGGAGAATGACTACCGGCGCTCCGGCGTCGACCATGGAAACAGTCCAGCGCGTTCCGCCGGCAACGATCAAATCCGAGGCTGATCCGGTGGGAAGCAACGCGCCGGTGGTTTTGCCGGCGGGGTCCTGGAAGCCGAGCCCCACCCGGTATCCCGGGAACGGCACGCCCGGCATCTGCGCCTGCGGGACGATCGGCAGCGCGCCGGACGGCGTCGACACCCGCTGGATGATGATCTGGCCGGTGTTGGTGTTCCGGGTGACGATCCGAGTGACGTCGCCGGTCGGCTCCACCCAGCCCTTTTCGATCGCGTACAGGCCGACCACCGCCGAGCAGTTGCCGCAGTTGCTGCCCCAGTCCACGGCGGCCTCTTCAATGCCCACCTGGGCGAAGGTGAACTCGACGTCGACGTCCCGGCCGGCCGGCCGGTGAAGGATCATCGCCTTGCTGGTCGTTGAGGTTGCGCCGCCAACACCGTCAATCTGCCGGTGGTCGGGACTGCCGAACAGCCGGGGCAGCAGCTCATCCGGGCTGGTTCCGGTCTCGCTCAGTTGCCCCGTTTCGAAGACCCAGCATTTGCTGGTGCCCCCGCGCATCCACTCCGCTTCGATTTTCATGGTCAGTTCCTTGCTTCTCGACTGCCCGGATGCCTTCACGGGCTTGATTCGAGATTGATTCAGATCACAAATGAAGACAAGGTTGGATTTCTGATGCGGGCTGTAGTGTTGCTTCATTCACTGTTTTTGAGGGCCGTCCGCACCACTGTTTCAACCGGGCGGCGGGGAGAATGACCCGCTTCATGCCGCAACGTGAGCGGCGAATGCATAGAATTAACCAAGCCGACAGAAGGGTGAAGCGATGCTTAACGATGCGGGCCAGGAATTATTCGACATCCGGCGTCTGGCGCTGCTGGTGGAGGTCGTCGAGCAGGGTTCGATCACCGCCGCCGCCGAGCTGATGATGTACACACCCTCCGCCGTCTCGCAGCAGCTCCGAAAGCTTGAACAGGAAGTCGGGCAGCCGCTCCTCAACCGCCGCTCCCGCGGGGTGGTGCCCACCGAGGCGGGCCAGCTGCTCGCCGGTCACGCCCGGAAGATTGTCGCGCAGATGCGGGCCGCCCAGTCCGACCTCGACCAGATCGCCGGTCTCAAACGCGGCTCACTGACGGTAGGGACCTTTCCCACTCTCGCGGGCTCGTTCCTGCCGATCGTCATCCGGGCGTTCAAAAAGAGGTACCCGGCCATAGGACTCTCCCTGCGCAGCGCACGGTTCGATGACCTCGTGACGGACCTGCAGTCCGGAGTGACCGGCCTGTGCCTGCTGTGGGACTACCCGTGGAACCGCTTTCAGGACGACTCCATCCGGATCACGGAAGTCTTCCAGGAAAGCACGGTCCTCCTGGTATCCCGCGCACACCCGCTAGCCGACCGCGACGAGATCCGGATGGAAGAGCTCCGCAAGGAATCCTGGATAGTGCGGGCCGAAGCCCACCCCGTCGTCGAGGTACTGCAGCGCTCCGCCCATGAAGCCGGGTTCGAGCCGACGATCGGCTTCCTGGCCAACGACTACCAGGAAGCCCAGGCGATGGTGAGCGTCGGCATGGGTGTGGCCATGGTGCCGAAGACCGCCGTCGCCCTGCAACACCCCGACGTCAGGGTCATCAGCCTCGGCTCTGCCGCACCGAAGCGGCGCGTGCTGTTGGCCCAACGCCAGGACAAGGTCTACGCCCCGGCGGAGGTCGCGTTCCACTCCACCTTGCTCGAGATCGCCCGCGAACGCGCCGGAGATTACTTGTAAAGACCGGCCCGAGTCCGTGCTCCCCAGCAGCTGGCGGGCGGGAACGATCAGAGGACCTTCACAGGGACGAGATCGTAGGTGTTGTCGCAGCCTCCGCGGGGCGGCGTATGTTCGATGCCGTACAGCCGGTCGGAAATGTCGTGGTCGGACTTGACGACGACGCGGATCCGGGGGAGCGGGACCGGGGCGTTGTCGGGCTGGACGAACGGAGGTGTTTGCGGAACCATCCACCGGCCCGAGCTGTCACGGGTAAGCGGCACCGGAGTGCAGCGGTCTCCGGGTCCGAAGCAGGCGGACACAGATGTGACGGCGGGCAGGGCCGAGAGGTCGAGCCGCACAGGGTCCAGGTTGACGAATCCTTCGGCGGGGCAAACCAGCGGGGCCGGGGTACAGCCGGACGCGGTGAGCACAAACGCTGGAAGCGTCGTCAACAGCAGCGGCAGCAACCTTGTCTTCACGGCGCCAGCGTAACGCTCTCCCGAATGAAAATGCAGTGGCCCGGCCGTTCGGCTAGGCGCCCAGCTCCGGCCGCGTAGCCCGTTTGAGCAGCGGAATGAAGATGATCAGGGCCGCGAGCTGGGTGCCGACGGTGAAGACGATGAGGCCGGTGGGGGAGGCCGAGTAGAGGGCTCCGATGATGGTGGATCCCGCCAGCCAGGCCACGCCGTAGATGGCGGTAAAGATGCCGTAGCCGGTTCCCCGCGTGGCGGCCGGGACGAGGTCCGCGACGGCCGCTCGGAGCGTGGATTCGTGGATGCCCAGGGCCGCGCCCCAGACGACGGCGCCGGCCCAGACCAGGGCCGGGCTGCTGCTGAAGGACAGGAACGGCACGGCCGCGGTCAGGGGCAGGGCGATGAGCAGGCCGCGCAGCCCCACCCGGTCATAGAGGGTCCCGGACGCCAGGGCCGCCAGCGCGGCCGCGCCCATGGAAACAGCGTAGGTGACAGGGATCAGCGCCGAGGGCAACACCTGTTGGACTTCTAGGTGGTACGAGATGACCCCGAAGGTGGAGAACCCGAACATCGATACGGCGGTGAACGCGCTGTACCACCAGAACCGCGCCGGCAACGGGACCCGGACCCGGGCCTTCGCGGGGGCGGCGGCAGGTGCGCTGACAGTCCCGCCGGCGGGTCCGCCGTCGTTCTCCCTGACGAAATGCTGGTCATAACGGGCGGGGTCGGGGGCCGCCCGGCGGAGCAGGACGACGGCGACGAGCGCCACCGCGCCCGGGATGGCCAGGACGCCAAAGCCGAGCTGGAAACCGGAAATGGCTACCATCAGGCCGACGAGCAGCGGGCCGAGGAGCGCGCCGGACTGGTCGAGGGCCTCGTGGATGGCGAAGGCCTTCCCGCGGCCCATGTCCGCCCCGGCGTGCGAGAGCATGGTGTCCCGGGCCGGGGTGCGGACGGCTTTGCCGAACCGTTCCGTGATGACCAGCACCGACGCCTGCCACAGGGAGCCAGCCAGGGCCATGAGCGGCACGGCGATCACGGTCATGGCGTAGCCGGCGATGGTCAGGGGCCAGTATTTGCGGGTCCTGTCGGCCAGGGGGCCGGCGGCCAGCCGGAGGACCAGGGCCACGGCCTCCCCGAACCCGGTGATAAAGCCGACCATCACCGCGGACGCGCCGAGGGTGGCCAGGAACGGTCCGGTGATGGAGCGGGCACCTTCGTAGACGACGTCGGCGAGCATGCTGACGATGCCGAAGCCCAGGACGAATCCCATGGGGCCGAGCCGGTTTGTCCGGCTCACCTTGGCTGGGCGCACCTTGGCCTGACTCATGTTGTCCCGGCTCACAGGAGGCCCGCCACGGCGAGGCCTGCGGCTGCTGCGGCGACGGCGGCGACGGCGGTGCCGATCCCGTTCAGCAGGGCCAGTCCGGTGCGGCGGGACTGGATGAGCCGGACGGTCTCGAAGCTGGCCGTGCTGAACGTGGTGTAGCCGCCGAGGAACCCGGTGCCCGCGATCAGCTGAAGCTCGGCCGGGGCGGCGTGCACGATCACCGCCCCGGCGACCAGGCCCAGGAGGAAGGACCCGGTGACGTTGATGGCGATGGTGCCCACGGGCAGGGCCGTGCGGAGCCTGGACCGGACCAGGCCGTCGACGACGAACCGGGTGCCGGCGCCGAGCCCGCCGGCGAGCCCGAGCAGGAGAATGGTCAGTACGTTCACCGGTTGCCCTCCTGACCATGGGGAGCCGCATCCCGACCCCGGCCGGTCACCTTGGTGTGGTGTCCGGCGGCGATCCGGATCCCGGCCACCGTCGCGATCGCGCCGCCGACCAGGGTGGCCGCGACATAGAGCAGCGCATCAGTGGTCCGCCCGGCGCCGAGCAGGAGGTTCGTTTCCACCGCCAGGGTGCTGTAGGTGGTGAAGGCGCCCATGAACCCCGTCCCGGCGAGCAGCCGGATGACCCTGAGCCGGCCGGCGTCGGGTCCGCGGCGGACCAGACCCTCCAGCAGGGCCCCGAGCAGGAACGCTCCGGCCAGGTTGATGATCAGGGTGGGCAGCGGCCAGCCGCCGGGGGCGGGCAGGACCGTGCTCAGACCGTACCGGGCCAGGGCGCCGAGCACGCCGCCGGCGATCACCACCAGCACGAACCCGGGGTGCAGGTGCACGGGACGGTGGGCTCGCGCCGCACCGAGCGTCCCCGCGTCCGGGTCCGCCGGGGGCCGGTCCGCGCTCCCGGGCGCGGACGCCCCGGAAGCAGCCGCCGGGGTTGCCGTCTCGGGGGTGGGCGGCTCCATCAGTGGCCCTCCTTCGGACGGTGCTTGGGCTGCGGGGCGAGCGGAACCACCAGCACAGGCCGGTGCTGGCGGTGGGTGAGGTGCACCGCCACGGACCCCACCAGCAGTTCCTCGAACCGGGCCCCGAACCCGCGCTCGCGGGTGCCGACCACAATGACGGACGCGTCCGTGGACTCGGCCAGCCGCCCCAGCGCCCGCGCCGGCTCCCCGGCCAGGGTGACGAACGACCACGGGACACCGCTTCCGCCCAAGGCTTCCTGCAGGCGTTCGGCGATGCCGGCACTGATGCCCTCGATGTCGTCGTCGACGCCGTCCGGGTCGATGGGCCGGGCTTCGGTCCGTCCGTCGGGCTCTTCGGCGAGGTAGGTGGTGACGTCGACGTAGGCGCAGATCAGCTTTACGTTCAGGCTGTGGGCCAGTTCCGCGGCGCGGTGTGCGACGGCCAGCGGCTGCCCGGGCACCACGCCCATCAGCACGGGCCCGGTGATCTTTCGCGGGACGTAGGCGGCGGCCCCGGCGCCGGGCCGGGTGTCCTTCGCAGGCTCATTCATGGGCGCTCCTGTGGGGATCGGTCTGCGACGAAAGTATCACCGCATGCCCGGGGATACCGCGGGAGGGCTCCCGGGTGCGGGAGAACGCGAAGGCGCAGACGGCGTCGGACGCCAAACCGGGCAAGACAAGCCGGACAGGAAGCGACGGCGGCCGTCGCGGAGGGGGATGTGTCACGTGGGGGCATGGTTCACCTACCTTCGTCAGCAAAGGTAGGAACCATCAGCCGGAGGCGGTTCGAACGCCGCGCACCGTGATGCGGGCTGTTCCGGCGGGATCCATCGCCGTGATCAGAGACTACAGGCACGACGCCGGTGCCCGCCACCCTGTGACGCGCTCCGGTTCGGACCGGCACGTCAACCGGTCCCGGCGGGATCCATCACCGTTACAACTAGGCTAAACCCGCCGGCGTCGTCCGGTCACGATGCCAGAGGACATGCCCGCCGTTGTCGTCAGCGCTGAAGCGTGTTTCACTGGGTGAGTGGAGGGGAGTATCCCCCGAATGTTCCGTCGTCAGTACGGTCGCCCCTGAGCGGCCCGGCGGGGCGGGCCCGCGGGGCCGGGAGAGACCTCCGGTTGGTGATGACTGACTGGAAGCAGGTGCTCCTCGATGAATGTTCCCCTTTGGGCCTGGTTGGCCGTTTTCGCCGTGATTGTCCTCATGCTGGCAGTGGACTTGGTCGCGCACCGCAAAGCCCACGTGATTGGCGTCCGCGAAGCAGCGCTGTGGTCCAGCGCCTGGGTCGCGGTCGGCGTCGGCTTCGGAGTGCTGGTCTGGCAGCTGTACGGGGCCGAATCCGGCCAGCAGTACTTCGCGGGGTACCTGATCGAAAAATCCCTGGCGGTGGACAACGTCTTCATTTGGGCGATCATCTTTACGTACTTCGCTGTGCCGCGCGAGTACCAGCACCGGGTGCTGTTCTTCGGTGTCCTGGGCGCCCTGGTCCTCCGCGGCCTGTTCATTGCCGCGGGTTCCGCGATCATCGCCAGCGCCGGGTGGGTGCTCTACCTCTTCGCGGCGTTCCTGATCTTTACTGGCTACCGGATGATCCGCCATCGCAACGACCATCCCGAGCCCCAAAAATCGCGGGTGCTGAGGCTCTTCCGCCGGCACGTGCCCATGACGGACCGGTTCCACGGGCAGAAGTTCCTGATCCGGAAGAACGGTATGGTGCTGGCCACCCCGCTGCTGGCCGTGCTGGTTCTGGTCGAGGTCACGGACATCATCTTCGCCGTGGACTCGATCCCGGCAATCTTCGCCGTCACCGACGAGGTATTTCTGGTCTTCACGGCCAACGCCTTCGCGATCCTGGGGCTCCGGGCGATGTACTTCCTGCTCGCCGATCTCATCCACCGGTTCATCTACCTCAAGATCGGACTCGCGCTCGTCCTGATCTGGGTGGGCATCAAGATGCTCCTGAAGACCGACATCTTCTACATACCTACCCCGCTGTCCCTGGGCGTCATCGCCACGATCCTGGGCATGTCCATCGGTGCGAGCCTTTGGGCCACCCGCGGCCAGGAGCGCAGGGCTCCCGTGGGGTCGGTGGACTCACCGTTCGGGGTGGCCACCGCCGCGGAAATGGCCGAGCTGGAGCCGGTCTGGCGGCGGCGCCCCCGGGAGGCGCGCAAACCCATGTGACCGGCATCGTTCCGCGCGCTTGCTGGTGGCCGCGGCTGTGATCCACTCCATAAAAGTCCGACGCCGGCCTGGCCGCCCTTCGGGGCGGCCGCGCTGGCCGGTTTCCGCGCGGATCCGCGGAAAATGACGCCAAGCGGCTCGACTGAAGACCGATTTGTGCCGGGTCCATCCGGCGTGTAAAGTAATTCGAGTCGCCGCCGCTGATGCGGAAAGAAAGCGACCGACCCCCTTCCAAACAGCCTGGAAAATGGCACACATTTTGTGTGCTGAATAAGGGCGGGGACCACCTCGGAAGAATGTAAATCGCAGAAATGCGAATTTGCAAAGACTTCCGGGATCGGGTAAGTTTGAAAAGTTGCTCCGGAGCGATCCGCGACTGTAGGGCCTGTGGGTCTGGTTGTGGTGGTGCCGGGTGTGTCTGTTGTTTGAGAACTCAATAGTGTGCCAAGTTTGTTGATACCAATTTATTATGGATTGGTTGTTTTGCCGGGCCCGTCACCCCGTGTCGGGTCTGGTTTTTCAGCTGGTTTCAAATTTTGTGCAGCCTGGTTCCGCGTTTTCCCGTGGTGCCTGGTTGTGTCTGTTATTTTTCAACGGAGAGTTTGATCCTGGCTCAGGATGAACGCTGGCGGCGTG
>NZ_CP022314.1:2639271-2800971 GCF_003352915.1 Arthrobacter sp. PM3
CCCACCCGGACCCTCCCTCACCACCCGCACCCCCACCCGGACCCTCCCTCACCACCCGCACCCCCGGACCGGACCCTCCCTCACCACCCGCACCCCCCCAACCCGACACCTGAGGGAGCGTCACCCCCAGGACCGCCGAACCTGAGGGAGCGTCACCCTCAGGACCGCGGAACCTGAGGGAGCGTCACCCACAGGACCGCCGAACCTGACGGAGGATCATCCTCAGGACCGCCGAACCTGAGGGAGGATCACAGCCGTGACTGCGACACCCGAGGGAGCGTCATAGGGGGAGGGGAACTCCCAGCATCCTCACGGGAAAGCCCCGGCTCCGGCGGAACGTTCTCCGAGGTGGGATCGTTAGAATGCGACGGGGCTGGATTCCCTAGATCAGCCGGCCACTTCGTTCTAAGGACACTCAATGACTGAGCGCACCATCGTCATCACCGGAGCCAGCGACGGCATTGGGGCGTCCGCAGCGCGGACCTTCGCCCGGCAGGGGGATCGGGTGGTCGTCGTCGGGCGTTCCGCGGGGAAGATCGGAGCGATCGCGAACGAGCTCGGCGCCGACCACTTTGTCTGCGACTTCGCCGAGCTCGGGCAGGTCCGCACCCTGGCGGCGCAGCTGAAGGAGAAGTACCCGCGGATCGACGTCCTGGCGAACAACGCCGGCGGCATCATGGGCCCGCGCGAGCTCACCGTGGACGGCCACGAGAAGACCATCCAGGTGAACCACCTGGCCCCGTTCCTGCTCACCACCCGGCTCATCGATGTGCTCACCGCCAGCCAGGCCACCGTGATCAACACTTCAAGCGTGGCCAACTCGCTGTTCGGCAAGCTGGACATCGACGACCTCGACGCCGCCCGGGGCTACTCCACCAACCGTGCCTACGGCAACGCCAAGCTCGCCAACATCCTCTTCACCACAGAGCTCCACAACCGCTACAACGCGGAAGGGATCTCGACGGCCGCGTTCCACCCCGGCGGCGTGGCCACCAACTTCGCGGCCGACTCCACGAGCCCCATGCGCTGGGCCTACACGTCATTCCTCAAACGCTTCATGCTGACCCCGGAGCAGGGCGCGGACACCCTCGTGTGGCTCGCCAACACCACCCCCGGGCACGACTGGGTTTCCGGGACCTATTACGCGAAGCGGACCCTCGCGAAGGCCAACAAGCAGGCGTACGACGCCGGCCTGGCCAAGGCCCTCTGGCAGCGCAGCGAGGCCATGGTGGCCGAGGACCGCGACAAGTTGGAGCGGCCCGCCTGAGCCTCTCCGCTGAGCCTTCTCGGTAACCGCGTCCCCCTGGGATAGCATTTCCCTGCCCCTCGCCGACTCGCGGCTGAGGGCTTCGACCTGGGGGAGTGCCCAAACGTGCGCCTGAAGAAACTGATTATTGCCTCGCTGGCGGGGACCGCCGTCGTCCTGAGCGCCACGGCCGTGCCGGCATCCGCCGCGCCCGCGCCGAAGTCCTACAAGAACTGCACGGAGCTCAACAAGGTCTACCCGCACGGCGTCGGCCGGGCCGGTGCCCGGGACAAGACCAGCGGCAAGCCGGTCACCACGTTCCGCGTCGACAACACGCTCTACAGCTACAACGACGGCGCCGGACCCCGCCACTGGGGCGAGCACGACCTCGACCGCGACAACGACGGCATCGCCTGCGAAAAGCGCTAGGTCCCGCCGGGCGATTCGCCGCAAACGGCC
Organism: Arthrobacter sp. PM3; assembly: GCF_003352915.1. Classification (NCBI taxonomy): domain Bacteria; kingdom Bacillati; phylum Actinomycetota; class Actinomycetes; order Micrococcales; family Micrococcaceae; genus Arthrobacter; species Arthrobacter sp. PM3. Next base: position 2,640,977 of record NZ_CP022314.1, read on the forward strand.
GCTAAGCCATGCTGCTTAGCGGCCGTTTGCGTCCAATGGGGGCATCGGGGGAGGCAGACGACGGCGGCGCTGCAGTGCCGCGGCAGGGTCACCGGCCGGCGTCGACCTTGTCCAGGGCGGTCAGGGCGCTCTCCATGGTCCCGGCGAGGTCGCTGGCCGGGGCCGGCTTGGCGAACAGGTAGCCCTGCAGCGAGTCGCAGCCGCGCTCCAGCAGGTACTTGGCCTGCTCCGGGGTTTCGATGCCTTCCGCCGTGACCTTCAGCCCCAGGGCGTGCGCGGCATTGATCATGGTGCCGAAGAACGGGAGCTGCTCCTGTCCGGTCTTGATCATGGCCACGAAGGAGCGGTCGATCTTGACCTTGTCCAGGGGCAGCTCCCGGAGCCGGCCGAGCGTGGAGTACCCGGTGCCGAAGTCGTCCATTGCGATCCGGACCCCGGCCTCCCGCAGCTGCCGGAGCTGGCCCAGCACGTCCGAGGACGCGTCGAAGAAGACGCTTTCGGTCAGTTCGAGCGTGAGCTGGCGAGGGTCGACGCCGGTGGTCCCGGCAATCGCGAGCACGTCCGCGGCGAAGTCGCGGTGCTGGAACTGCAGGCCCGAGACGTTCACGGCGACGCTGTACGCGGCGTCGCCGGCCAGCCAGGGCCGGATCTCGGCGCAGGCGCGGCGCAGGACCTCGTCGCCGATCTCGCGAATGAGGCCGCTCTGCTCCGCCACGGGCAGGAACTGGTTGGGCGGGACGAGGCGGCCGTGGCGTTCCCAGCGCGCGAACGCCTCGAACTGCACCACCGAGCCGATGCCCGGGGAAACCACCGGCTGGTAGTGCACCGAGATCTGCCCCAGCTCCACGGCCCGCCGGAGCCCGGTTTCGCCGTCGGCCTTGTGCACGGGCGTGTTCAGCATCTCGGGCCGGAACCGCAGCCAGTTGTTCTTTCCGCCGGCTTTGGCGGCGGTCATGGCGGCGTCGGCCTGCCGCAGCAGCTCCGCCCCGTCCAGTGTCTGCGCCGTTTTGGACGCCAGGCCCAGGCTCACACCGGGCCGGATCATGGTCGCCCCGACGCGCAGGGGCTCGTACAGGGCATGGGAGATCCGCTTGGCCACGGCGTCGGCGTTGAGGCATTCGGTCAGCAGGACGGCGAATTCGTCGCCGCCCAGCCGGGCCACGGTGTCGTGCGGGCGGACGCAGTTGCGCAGCCGGCTGGCCATCTCCACGAGCAGTTCGTCCGCGGCGGAGCGGCCCAGCATGTCGTTCAGCTGCCCGAAGTCGTCCAGGTCCAGCAGCAGAATGTCCACCGGGTCAGGGCGGCGCAGCGCGGCGGCGAGCCGCTCGTTGAACAGCGGACCGTTCGGCAGGCCCGTCAAGGGGTCGCGGAGGACCACGGCCTTGAGCTCGTCGTCGTGTTCGGCGAATGCGGCCGGGGCGGCGGCCGCACCGGCAGGACGACGGCGGACGAAGTCGCCGCTCAGGGAGCTGCCAACGGAGCTGCCGGCGGTGCCGCCGAGGGGGGCCCGCCCGGGCGAGGTTCCGGACGCGGCCGGGGTGCCGGCGTCGTGCTCGGCGTCGTGCCCGGCGTAGGAACCGGCGGGGAGGGGCGCGGCCCGGTGCCCGGCGCTGCGGACGGACAGCGCGACGGACGTCCCTGCCCCGGCACCGGGGACCAGGGCACAGGTGATCTCGACCGGGAGTTCGGTGCCGTCGGCCCGGCGCCCGGACCCGGCGAACGGCGGACGCGTCCCGGCAGGTTCCCTGTCAGCCGTCCCGGCAGACTGTCTTTCAACCGTTCCGGGTGCGCCCGGACGGGCCAGGCCGGCCAGGACGCCGTGGAACGCCTCGCGGGAGGACTCGGCCAGGATCAGGCTGTGGTCCGCGCCCAGGAGCTGTGTGCGGGAGTAACCGAAGAGCCGCTCCGCGGCCGGATTGAGGAAGGAAATGGACCCGTCCGGGCCGACCAGCAGCAGTGCGTCAGGACTGTGCTCCAGCAGTAATTGTGCGAATCCAGTTTCCACGATAATTGACAGCCCCCCAGGCGACGGATACGGATGACGGCGGCCCTGCGGAGAACAAGGCGCGCTGCGCTTCCTGCATCATATGTGGTGCAGGCTCCCCGGGCGTGATGGTCATCATGCCCGAAACAAATGTGTCGAAAAGCGCTACCCGGGCAGCGGCACGCCCTCCAGCGCCGCGATGGACGCCACCGCGTTCCGGACAGCCCGTGCCCTGCGGCCCGCCGGCTCGGGGCGGGAGAACAGGAACCCCTGCAGGGCATCGCAGCCGTGGTCCATGAGGTACCTCGCCTGGGCATGGGTTTCGATGCCCTCGGCCGTGACCTTCAGCCCCAGGCTGTGGGCCATGTGGATCATGGAGGTCAGGATGGGCAGCTTCTCGGCGCCGGTGTGCAGCATGGACACGAAGGACTTGTCGATCTTCACCACATCCACCGGCAGGTCCTGCAGCCGGCCCAGCGACGAATAGCCGGTGCCGAAGTCGTCCAGCGCCACCCGGATCCCGGCGTCGCGGAGGGTCTCGAGCTGGCCGATCACGTCCGAGTGGGCGTCGAAGAACACGCTCTCGGTGACCTCAAGCACCAGCTGGCGGGGGTCGACGCCGGTCCACGCCGCAATCTCCAGGACGCGCTCGGCGAAGTCCCGGTGCTGCAGCTGCACGCCCGAGACGTTTACGGCCACGCTCCGGAACGGGTCCTCCGCAAGCCACGGCGCGAGTTCGGCGCAGCTGCTCCGGAGGACGTCGGCCCCGATCTCCCGGATCAGTCCGCTGCGTTCGGCCGTCTCGATGAAGTCATCCGGCGCGATCAGCGCGCCCTCCCACTCCCAGCGGGCCAGGGCCTCGAACTGGACCACGTCCAGCCGGTCGCTTGAGACCACGGGCTGGAAGTGGACCGTGATCTGCCCCAGCTCCACGGCCCGCCGCAGCCCGGCCGTCAGCTGGGTGCGTTCCAGCAGGGCGGCGAGCATCTCGGGCTGGAAGTGGACGTAGCAGTTCTTGCCGGCTTCTTTGGCCGCGTACATGGCGAGGTCCGCCTGCCGCAGCAGCTCCGAGGACGTCTTGGTCACGGCGTCGCGGGACGCCACGCCCAGGCTCAGGCCCGGTCGCATGAGGGTCCCTTCGATGGAGACCGGGGCGTTCAGGGTGCTGACCACCCGCCGGGCCACGGTGTCGGCGTCGTGGCAGCCCACCAGCAGGACCACGAACTCGTCGCCGCCGAGCCGGGCCACGGTGCCGTGCGGGCCCACGCAGTTCTGCAGCCGCCGGGAAATCTCCACGAGCATCTCATCCCCGGCGTGGTGGCCCAGGACGTCGTTGACTTCCTTGAAGTCGTCCAGGTCCAGCAGGAGCACGTGCACGGGCTCCGGGGTGAGCAGCGCCGCGGCGGCCCGCTCGTTGAACAGCATCCGGTTGGCCAGGCCCGTCAGCGGGTCCTGGAACGCCAGCTCCTTGAGCTTGTCCGCCTGCTCGGCCAGTTCCTCGATGGCGCGGCGGGCCTGGTCCTGGGCACGCCGGCGCGAGGTGATGTCGCGGAAGTTCCAGATCCGGCCGACGATCTTGTCCGCCACCTTCTGCGGCCGCGAGTACAGCTCCACGGTGCGGCCGTCCGCGAACTCGAGGACGTCGTGGCTTTGCATCACCGAGTCGGCGTAGAGCGCCGAAACTTTCTCCAGGAAGTGGTCCGGGTCCGCGAGCTGGCCGGCGATGAACCGGACCAGCGCGCCCGGATCCTCCGAGGCCACCAGCTCCGGCGGCATGCCCCACAGTTTGAGGTACTGGTCATTGATCCCGGTGATCTGGCCTTCGCTGGAGACCACCAGGATCCCGTCCGCCGTCGTCTCCAAGGTCGCATCCAAAAGGGAGACGGCCAGCCGGCGGCCGGCGTCGGCGTCCTCCCGGTGCCCGGCGTCGCGGACGGCGACCGCCATGGCGGTGCCGGCGTCGACCGTCACGAGAGAGCACGTGATCTCGACGGCGAGTTCGGAACCGTCGCGGCGCCGGGCGACGGCGGCGAACGGCCGGCTGCCGGCGCGGCTCTTGCGGCCCAGCCGGCCGAAGACCCGCAAGAAGCCGCCGCGTTCCCCTTCCGCGAGCAGGACGGTGTGCTGCACGCCCAGCAGCTCCTCACGGGGATAGCCGAACAGCCGCTCCGCCGCCGAGTTCACGAAGGCGACCGTGCCGTCCGAGGTCAGCAGCAGAGACGCGTCAGGGCCCTGCTCCAGCAGGGCCTCACCAAACCCAATTCCCACGACGATACCGGCCCCCAAGCGACGGATGTTCACTTCAGCGATCAAGTTCCCGGACAGAATGCCAGGTCAACGCATTTCCCTGAATCATAGGGTCCTTCGGCCCAATGTCCAGCACATCGGCCCAGTAGTTCCGGCCTGCACTTCCGTCCCCGAGTTTTTCCGGGCCGTGGATCACCGGCGGATCTCCCGCGGTCACCGGTTCCCGGGCACCCGCTCGCCCCGCAGCGCGGCGATGGCCCGGGCCGCACGGTCCAGGCCGGGCCCCAGCCCGGTCTCCGGACGGGGCCCGGAAAACAGGAAGCCCTGCAGACAATCGCAGTCCAGGTTCATGAGGTATTCGGCCTGGGCAGCCGTTTCCACGCCCTCGGCCGTGACGGTCAGGCCCAGGCCGTGCGCCATCCCGATCATGGCGTTGAGGATGGGCAGCCGTTCCGTGCCGGTGCGGATCATGGCCACAAACGACTGGTCGATCTTCAGCGTGTCCACCGGCAGGTCCTGGAGCCGCCCCAGCGAGGAGAACCCGGTGCCGAAGTCGTCCAGTGCCACGCGGACGCCGGCCAGGCGCAGGGTCACCAGTTGCCGGATCACGTGGGCGTCGTCCTCGAAGAACACGCTCTCCGTGACTTCCAGGACGAGCTGGCGCGGGTTCACGCCGCAGGACTCCGTCACGGCCAGGACCAGTTCGGCGAAGTCTCCATGCTGCAGCTGGACGCCGGAGACGTTGACGGCCAGGGACCGGGAGGCGTCCTCGTCCAGCCAGGGCTTGAGCTCGGTGCAGGCGCGCAGCAGCACCTCGGTGCCGATCTCGACAATCAGGCCGCTGCGTTCCGCCGCCGGGATGAACTGCTTCGGCGCCACGAGCACCCCGTCCCGCTCCCAGCGGGCCAGGGCCTCGACCTTGGCCACCTTCCCCAAAGCCGCCGAGATGATCGGCTGGTAGTGGACGGCGATCTGCCCGTTGTCCACGGCCAGCCGCAGCCCGGCTTCGAGATCGTTGCGGTCCAGCAGGGCTTGCATCATCTCGGGCCGGAAGCGCTTGTAGCGGTTCTTGCCCGCCGCCTTGGCCGCATACATGGCGACGTCGGCCCGCCGGAGGAGCTCGGAGGCGTCCACGGCGTCCTCGCTGATGGAGGCCAGGCCCAGGCTCAGGCTGGGCCGGAGCATGGTCCCGTCGATCCACACGGGGACCCGCAGCGAGTCGACGATCCGGGCGGCGACCGCCTCGGGATCCAGCGAACCCACCAGGAGAACGACGAATTCGTCGCCGCCCAGCCGGGCCACGACGTCGTTCGGGCGGACGCACGTGCGCAGCCGCCGGCCGACCTCGATCAGCATCTGGTCTCCGGCGTGGTGGCCCAGGATGTCGTTGACTTCCTTGAAGTCATCCAGGTCCAGGAGCAGGACGTCGACGGCGGTGCCGCACGGGCCGGCGAGGGCGGTTTCGAGATAGTTGTTGAACAGCTGCCGGTTGGACAGCCCGGTCAGGCTGTCCGTGAACGCCAGCGCCTTGAGCTGGGCGGACTGGTCGGCGAGATCCGCCAGCGCGTGGGCAATGCGGTCCTGCGCCACCTTGGCCGCGGTGACGTCGCGGAAGCTCCACACCCGGCCGACCACCTGGTCCGCGACCTTCTGCGGCCGGGAATAGCGTTCAAACGTCCGGCCGTCGCGGAAGTTCAGGACATCGTGGCTCTCGGCCGCGGGATCGGCGTAGAGGGATTCGACGCGGCCGACGAACTGCGCGGGATCCTGTAGCTGGTCCAGGACGAACGCCAACACGGCGTCGTCGTCCCGGGTGGCCAGCAGCTCCCGCGGGATGCCCCACATGGTGAGGAACTGGTTGTTGACGCCGGCGATCTGGCCCTCGCTGCTGACCACCAGGATGCCGTCGGCCGTGGATTCGAGCGTCGCGGTCAGCAGCGACATCGCCTCGCGGAGGCTGTCGTCGGTCTCCGGCCGGTGCGAGGTGTCCCGGACGGCGACCACCATGCTCGCGGTGTCGGTGTCGGGGCCGGTCTTGAGGAGGGAATAGGCCACTTCGGCCGGGAACTCCGTGCCGTCCCGGCGCAGCCCGTAGGCGTCCACCGGAACTGTGGCGCCGGCGTCGGCCCCGGCATCACGGCGGAGGTTGAAGAACATCCGCTGGAAGCCGTTCCGGAACCCCTCGGCCAGGAGCCTGCGGTGGTCCGACCCCACGAGCTCCCCGCGGGCGTACCCGAAGAGGCGCTCGGCGGCGGGATTGACCATCCGGATGGAGCCGTCCTCGGCCAGTACCAGCAGGGCATCGGGGCTGGACTCTGCCAGCTGCCCGTAGCCGGCCGTGCCGGACGCTTCCGCCGGGTACGACGGCGCCGTCACGCGCCGACCGCCGGGCGAGCCTGAGACCACCAACAAACCATTCAAACCCCTCCCATCCGGAAATCATAGGCGTCCGGACGGTGCCCGGGGCAGTCAACACGGCGGGCCGGGCAGCACCCCGGCCGCCACCCCGCCCGCAGGGAAGCCACCAATCCCCGTTGCGCTATGACGTTTGGTGCTTAAGCCCGCGCTTAAACCCGTGGTCTGGCCGCCCCAAGTGACAGGGCAACGGGGCGGGAGTGGGGTGCCGGGGGCGACGCGGCCTCGGGATGGCCGATCACGGCCTTGTAGTGACCCACGAGCTCGGCGCTGAGAGCGGACCACGTCCTGCCCTGGACCGCGGCGTGCGCGGCCGCCGCGAAGGCACGGCGCTTGGCGTCGTCGCCGATCAGGTCCATCACGCGGGCGCGGAGCGCGGCGAGGTCGCCGGGTTCGTACAGCCATCCGGTCCGGGAATTCTCCACGAGGTCCAACGGGCCGCCCCGGCCCGTGGCCACCACGGGCACGCCGGATGCCATGGCCTCCTGGATGGTCTGGCAGAAGGTCTCGAACTCGCCGGGGTGGACGAAGAGATCGAAGGATGCCACCGCCCGGGGCAGGTCCGCGCCGCCGAGGAACCCGGTGAAGACGACGTCCGGCAGCGCCGCTTCCAGGGCCGGCCGCTGCGGCCCGTCGCCCACGATCACCAGCCGGGTCCCGGGAACATCGGCCAGCACGGCGAGGTCCTCCACCTGCTTCTCGGCCGCCAGCCGGCCCACATAGCCGATCACGCGCTCGCCGCCGGGGGCCACGGAAGCCCGCCACTCGGCGTCGCGCTTGTCCGGGGTGAACCGCCGGGTGTCCACGCCGCGCCGCCACATGTCCACGCGCGGAATGCCGCGGCCGCGGAGCTGGTTGAGCGCAAAAGTGGACGGGACCAGGGTCCGCGATGCCAGCAGGTGAATCTGCTCCACCCGGCTCCAGGCCCAGTTCTCCAGGAAAGGGACCCCGTACCGGGAGGCGTAGCCGGGGACCTCGGTCTGGTAGATCGCGACGGTGGGGATTCCTAGCTGGCGGGCGGCCTGGGCTGCCCGCCAGCCGAGCACGAACGGGGACGCGAGGTGGACGACGTCGGGTGCGTAGTCGGCAAGGATTCGCTTGACCCGATACACACCGCCTAACGCCACCCGCACATTCGCATAGCCGGCCAGCGGAACCGACGGGAGCCGGTGGACGTGGGCGCCGTAAACTTCGTCCGGGACGACTGTGTCCTTCGTGGACGGCGTGGACGGGGCGATCACGAGCACCTCGTCCCCGCGTTCCTGCAGATGTTCCAGCACGCGCAGGATGGAGTGGGTAACCCCGTTCATGAGCGGCAGGAATGATTCGGCGACGATTGCGATCCTCACCCCTCCACGGTGGGGGCGGCGGCTTGCGACGCGGGGGAGCGGGCGTAACCGGCAGGGGAAGATCGGGTTAACACACGGGCGAAGAAATCAGCGCAACATCGCGGGGAGGGCGTGAGCGATCGTCGTCATGCGTTGACGGCGCACCACGACCTATAGGCGGTGCCGGGCGGCATGGCGGAAGGACGGGCTATAGCGGATCGGGCCAGTTCCCGACCGGGCCGCGGGTCTGCATGCCGGAAACCTTCGGTAACCTGGCAGCCGGCCCGATGGGCTCACGCGTATTGCCTTCCATCTGAAAATACCTCCAGAGGCGACGGAACTTCAGGATACGCCCGCCGCCCCGCAGCGTCCAGAGCCCCTCAGCCCGGCTTGAGCACGTCCGGGAGTTCGTCGACGAAAACGGTCTGGGGCGGCTCGAAATAGATGACCAGGACCTGCTCGCCCACGGCGAAGACGCTGCTCTTGTCGAATGGATGGGCGTGGAACGCGCTGGTGCCGCCGCGGACGGGCAGCATGACCTCGCCGATGGTGCCCGGCCCGATCCGTCCGGTGACGCGGCCGATCTTCCCGGTCAGGCTCCGGTCAACATCCTTGTGCATCATGCGCCCCGGATTTCCGTCCCCATCCCGGCCCTACGCCTCCGGTGCCTTAGCTTCCCGTTTGGCCGCGCTCCGGCCGTTCTTGAGCGCGGACGAGAGCGCCGGCAGGTACTCGCCCACCTGTGCCAAAACCCCGCCGATCATCCGGTTGATTCCCTCGCCGCCGTTCAGGACAGTCATCTGGCCCACGTGGGCGAACGGCTCGGCCGCGGCCGCGATGATTGCCGGCATGTTCTCAGCCATTTGCTGGGAGATGACGGCGTCCTGGTTGGTGCCGAGCGCTTCGGCCCGGGCCTTGATGCCCTCCGCCTCCGCCAGCGCCTTGGCCCGGATCGCGGAGGCGGCGGCATCGCCGCGTGCCTTCGTGGCGGCGGCCTCGGCCTCTCCGGTGACCTTGGTGGCCCCGGCTGCGGCGGCTGCTGCGTTCGCGTTCGCCTGGGCCTGCAGTTCGGTCCGGCGCGCGTTGGCCTGGGCCTCGAGCTCGGTGCGCCGGGCCAGGGCCTCGGCGGCGCTGATGTCCGCGGATTTCTGGCCCTCGGCGTCGGTGCGCTTGGCGTAGGCCTTCGCGTCCGCGGGTTTCCGGATGGTGGTCTGGAGCTTCTGTTCCTCCCGGTCCGCCTCGAGCTTGGCCACCTCGGTTTCCTGGACCACCACCTGCTGGCGTGCCGTCGCGTCCGCCAGCGGGCCGGCCTGGGCCGCGTTCGCCTTGGCGCGCTCGGCGTTGGCCTGCGCCACCGACTGCCGGATCGCGGACACGCTCCGGGCATCGGCAATGAGGGCCTCGGCCTCCGCTTCCTTTTCCGCAGCCTCCCGGTTCCGGGTGGCCTCGGCGATCCGGGCCTCCATCTTGACGAGGGCGATGTGGGGCATGGCGATGTTCTGGATGTAGCCCGTGGGGTCCTGGAGGTCCTTGATCTGCAGCGAGTCGACCACCAGCCCCAGCTTCTCCATTTCGACGCCGCTGGCGCTGCGGACCTGGGAGGCCAGCTTGTCGCGCTCGCGGATGATTTCTTCCACCGTCATGCTGCCGATGATGGAGCGGAGGTGGCCTTCGAAGACGTTGTAGACCTGGCTCTCCATTTTGGGCTGCTGGCCCAGGAACCGCCGCGCGGCGTTGGCGATGAACGGCGGAGCATCCCCGATCTTGTAGATGACCACGCCTTCAACTATTACCTGGATGCCCTGGGACGTCACGCAGGAGACTTTGAGTTCGGTTTCATTCAGCGTCAGCGACAGCGCCCGCACAGTCTGGAGGCCGGGAAGCACCAGGGCCCCCTTGCCCGTGACGATCTTGAAGTCCATCCCCTCCCGGGTGTCCAGGGTGCCGCGGGTCAGGCCGGAGATGATCAGGGCCTCGTTCGGTTCGGCCACCTTCCACATCAGTTTCGTCGCCACCCAGATGACGCCGACGACGACGGCCGCGCCCAGGATGATCGAAATGAGCGGGTAGAACGCTGACAAGTCCGGCATGACCAGGTCCCTTCACGGCGGTGGAAAAGGTGGAAAGCAAAGCCCCTAACGATGCTGCTGGCAGTCCCGGCCGGCGTGGAAGGCGTGAACGAAGGCGCCGCCCCAGCCAGCTGTTGTACACAGTCTGGGGTCCTTGATGCTTGGAAGTCCAGCAATCCGGCCGTGCCAGTTCCCGGCGGTGCCGAAAGCCCCTGTCGGAGCAGCCCCGCACCGTGCCAGCGTGGGAGGGCGGGCACCGCGGGCGCGGGCCCGTGAAGGGGGATGGCGATGCGCCTCCGGGCCCGGCTGGCCGCTACGGCAGCCATGAGCGCGATTGCGGGAGACATCTGGCGGGCTGAGCGGGCCGGCCAGAACGCGATCGAACGGCGCCAGCGCGAGCGGCTCGCCGCGCTTGTGGAGTACGCACGCTCGGCCTCGCCCTTCTACCGCCGCCTGTACCGGGACGTCCCCGACCCAAAGGCCGCCACCGAGCCCGGCGGGGACCTGCTCGCGGTTTTGCGCGAACTGCCGCCGGTAGGCAAACGCGAGCTTATGGACAACTTCGACGACTGGGTGACCGACCCCCACATCACCCTCGCCGGCCTGAAAACGGATCTCCTCAGCGAGCCCGCGCGTGCCGGCACCGTCTACCGCGGCCGGTACCTGGTGCTGACGACGTCGGGATCCACCGGAGAGCCCGCGGTCCTGGTCCATGACCGCAACTCCTGGCTCGTGGCCAACCTGCTCGCCCGGATCCGCGAACGGCGGACCCTCGTGTCAGCCGCGGAAATCCGGGCGTTCCTGCGCCGGGGGCTCCGGGGCGCGGCGCTGATCGCCGACGGGGACCATTTTGCCGGCGTCGTCATGACGGAAATGGCGCGCCGCCGCAGCCCGTCCATCGCCCGGCGGCTCCGCGTCTTCTCCGTCCTCCGGCCGCTGCCGGAGCTCGTGGCGGAGCTCAACGAATTCCAGCCGACCATGCTCTACGGGTATCCGAGCGCCATGCTGCAACTGGCCGCCGAACAGAAGGCGGGCCGGCTCCGGATCCGGCCGGTCATGGCGGTCGCCTCCGGGGAGGCCCTGGCGGCGGACGATGCGGCGGCCATCGAGGCGGCCCTCGGCTGCCGCACCACGGTGCGCTACCTGGCTTCGGAGGCACTGGCCCTGACCAGCCGGTGCCGGCTGGGACAGTTCCATGTCAACGCGGACTGGTACATCGTGGAGCCGGTGGACGAGCACTACCAGCCTGTCCCGGCCGGGCAGCTCTCCCACACGGTGCTGGTCACCAACCTGGCCAACCGGGTCCAGCCGCTGATCCGCTACAACCTCGGCGACCGGGTGCAGATGGCCGCGGCCCCGTGCGCCTGCGGCAGCCCGTTCCCCGCGCTCCGGGTCGAGGGCCGCAGCGGCGACCTGTTGTCCTTTGCCGCCGGCGGGGGAGCGGTAACGGTGCTGCCGCTGGCGCTGGGCACCGTGATCGAGGAAACCCCCGGTGTCCGGCGGTTCCAGGCCATCCGCACCGGGCCGCGGCAGCTGACCGTGCGGCTCGAGCTCTGGCCGGAAAGCACGACGGCGGCCGTGCGGACGGCGGTTGCGGAACGCCTGGGTGCGTTCTTCGCCGCCCGGGGGGCCGACGTCGTGGAGGTCCGGTTTGCCGATGAGCCGCCCCTGCCGGACCGCAGCGGCAAGTTCCGCGAGGTCTGGTCCGCCTGGACGGGGTGAGCTGCTGCGTCCCGGCCGTCCGCCGTGTTGTGCTGGAGGCTAATGCTGGTCGAGGATCCTGCGGGCATCGCGCTGGGCCTGAAGCTGGTCCTCGGTCACGGTCTGTCCGGTCAGGTAACCGGCGGATGCCATGATCCTGCGCAGTTCGGCGACCGTCCGGGGCGCCGGCACACCGTGGTGGGCCATGGCGTGGCAGTTAGCGCACAGCGGCACCAGATCCGCGACAGGATCCAGCTCGTAACCGCCGCCCAGCTGCGATGCCGGGACCAGGTGGTGGACGGGAATGAAGTCCTTGCCGATCTCCCCGTAGGCGATTTCGAAGGAGAACCCGCACGCAGCGCAGCTGGTCCCGTGATGAGCGATGCAGGCCCGCCGGGAGTCCTGGCTGTGCTCGTACCGGTAGACCTGCACCCGGCTGACCGCATCCGCCGGGACGGTGCCCGGTACCGGCCGGGTGGGATCGGCCGGCGGCTGCGGGCCAAACTCGCTCCAGAGTCCGCGGAGCAGCGGTTCGTCGGCCGGTTCAACGGGTGTTCCGGAGCCGTGCAGCGCGTTCCAGTTGATGCCGGGTACAGCCTCCTGAAGGACCCCGGGCGGGACCTGGTCCCCGGCCGGAAGCAGGGAATCGAAGGCCACACGGACGGACCGCGGGGAACCCGCCGGCCGCTCCGACACGACCACGCCGTGGCCGATCAGGCCGGCGCCGTGCCGGTCGTGGAGCACCAGCCATGCCTCCGCGCCGGGAGCAGCGGCTGCCTTGCCGCCGAGCCCCCAGGTGGCCAGGAACCAGCCCGTATCGGCGACCTCTTCCACGACCTCCGGGTAGATCCACCCGTTCCATTCGTCGGGGTTCCAGACGAGGATGATGGCTGTCATGAGCCTATTGTCGCAGGGCCGATTGTCGCAGTGCTGGTCAGCCCGGCGGGGCCGCGGCGGCCTGGACATGATTGCCGGGGACCGCCTGGCAGGTGGCATTCAGGGTGTCCACCGCGATGGCCTCCATTTCGTGCAGGATGCGGGAGGCGCCGGACTGGAGCGGCTGCGGCGGGTAGGCCACGGCCATGGCCAGCTGCCGGGTTCCGTCCGCGCTGGTCAGGGCGATGGTGCCGTAGCCGGGCACGTCGCCGGGATGGCCGTAGTAGAAGTTGTTCGTGCAGAGGTCGTTCCAGCGGACGACGCCGAGTGCGTACCTGGCGTACAGCGGGCTTTCCATCTGTGTGACGGTGCCGGCCTTGAGCAGCCGGTTCTGCAGCAGGGCGCGGTAGAAGTTGTTCACGTCCGTCATGGAGGACACCATCCCGGCGGCGGCGTTGTCGATCTGGGCGGCCGGGTAGCTGACGTCGAGCCGTTTGCGGTCCAGCGTGATGTACCCGTGGACCATGTCCGCAGGCGGAAGGCCGGCCGCCGTCATGAGGGTCTCGTCCAGGCCCAGCGGCTCGATGATGTCCGTGCGGATCACCTCGCCGATCCGCCGGCCGCGCAGGCGCTCGACGATCAGCGCCAGGGCGATGTAGTTGGAGTTGGAGTACTCGAATCCCTGAGCCAGTTTTGCCTGCCAGGAGATCCGGCCCGCCATGGCCAGCAGGTCCGCCAGGCTCACCTTGGTGGTCAGCGCCTGCCGTACGGTGGCCGGATCGAAGAGGGGCCCGTCCACCGACGGCATGCCGGAGCGGTGCTGGAGCAGCTGGCGGACCGTCACGGGCCCGGGCGGGTGCATGACCTGGTTGAACTCCGGCAGGTACGTGCTGACCGGCGCGTCGAGCTCAAGCCGGCCTTCCTCCACCAGCTTGAGCACGGTCACCGCCACCATGGACTTGGTGATCCCGCCGATGTGGACCGGGTCCGTGATGGCGGCACGGGCACGGCCGTCGAGGGTGCGGACACCGTACGCGGCGGACCACTCGTCCGCGCCCAGGCGGAGCTGGATCAGCACCGCCGGGGCGCCGTTGTCCAGCATTCTGGTGCCGAAGTCCTCGAGCATGCTCCGGTAGCCGGGCTCGGACGGCGTCGGCTGCACCGGTGGTTCCGGCCCCGGACTGCATCCGCCCAGGACCGCCGTGAGAAGGACGGCGACGACGGCGGCCCTGAGCCGGAGGGTTGAGCCACGAATCCAGGTCACCGACATGGAGGGTCCTTCTTGCGGTCGGGTATGCACTCGGGGCAGGAGATGCCGTGGCCACCCCCTCCGCCTGGCCGGGCACAGTCCTGACCCTTGTGATGGTCCTCAGCCGGGCCTCCGCCGTCAAGGGCCGAAGGGGCGTGATTGGACGAAAATGGCCGCCAAGCGGAGGTGCTTGGCGGCCATCTTCGTCCAACGGGCAGGAGCGTCCGGCGGGAGTCCGGCGGGGAATGGTGCGGTCAGCCGGTGGCCCCGGCCGCCGCTGCAACCCCGGCCGCCGCGGCGCCGGCCACCATGGGGTGGTCGCGGTGGAGGTTCCCCAAGGCCGCGGCGCCCTGCGGGGAGCCCAGGTCCTCGAAGAATTCCACGTTGGCGCGCACATAGTCGAGCCATTCGTCCGGGACGTCGTCCGCGTAGTAGATGGCCTCGACCGGGCACACCGGATCGCAGGCGCCGCAGTCCACGCACTCGGACGGGTGGATGTAGAGCGAGCGTTCGCCCTCATAGATGCAGTCCACCGGGCATTCCTCGATGCACGCCTTGTCCTTCACGTCCACGCAGGGCTGCGCGATCACATACGTCACGGCAGGTCAGATCCCCGTGTAGACGGTCTTGCCCCACGTGAAGAAGTCCAGGGCGGACTTGCCCTGCTCGCGGAACGTGTTGGTGGAGGAGTCCTTGACGCCGCCGAACGGCACGTTCAGGTCCAGGCCCGCCGTCGGACGGTTGACCTTGATGACCCCGGCCTGGGCGCGGGCGGCGAAATCGGTGGCGAGGGTCAGCGAGTCGGTGCAGATGCCGGCGGTGAGACCGTAGCGGGAATCGTTGATGGCGGCGAGCCCGGCCTCGTAGTCCGGGACCTCCAGGACCGCCACCACGGGGCCGAAAATCTCCTCGGTCACGGCGGCGTCGTCAAAGGCAAGACCGGTGAGCACCGCGGGCGGGAACAGGAACCCGGCGTCCGTGCCGCCGTCGAGCTCGCTGTTGTCATAAGCGCCGTGCAGCAGTGTGGCGCCGCGTTCGACGGCGGAGCGCACCGCCGCCTGGTTCTGCGCGAACTGCTGGGCGCTCACCACAGCCCCCATGGACGCGTCCAGGCCGTCACCGGGGGTGTAGGCGGCGGCTTCCTCGACCAGCGCGGCGAGGAAGGCGGCGCGGATGCCGGGGGTGACGTAGACGCGGGAGGTCGCGGTGCAGGCCTGGCCGGTCAGCCCAAACGCGCCGGCGGCGACCACCTTGGCGGCCTTGCGGGGATCGGCGTCGTCCAGGACCAGCACCCCGTTCTTGCCGCCCATTTCCAGCTGCACCCGGGCCCGGCGGGCGTTCAGGATCTCCTGCAGGCCCAGGCCCACCGCGGTGGATCCGGTGAAGGACATCCCGGCGATCCGCGGGTCGCGGGCCAGGGCGTCGCCCACCACGCGGCCCTTGCCGTGGACCACGTTGAACACCCCGGCCGGCAGCCCGGCATCCTGCAGGGCACGGGCCAGGTGCGTCGCGGACAGCGGGGTGAGTTCGGCCGGCTTGATCACCACGGTGTTGCCGCTGATCAGCGCCGGGGCGGCTTTCCAGGCCGGGATCGCGATGGGGAAGTTCCACGGCGTGATGAGCCCGACCACGCCCAGCGGCTCGCGCCGGGTGGTGATGGTGGTGTCCGGCAGGCCGCTGGGCAGCACCTCGCCGGTGGCGGCCCAGCCGAGCGAGCCGAAGAACCGCAGCACGTCCGAGGCGCGCTTGACCTCGCCCTTGGCCTCGGCGAGGGTCTTGCCTTCTTCCCGGACGAGGTCCTCGGCGACGGCGGCCTGGCGTTCGAGCAGGAGGTCGCCGGCGGCCATGAGGATGGCGCCGCGGGCCGGGGCGGGCAGCGCGGCCCAGCCCGGCTGGGCGGCGGCCGCGGCCGTGATGGCGGCTTCTGCGTCGGCGGCCGTGCCGCTGGGGGAGAGGGCCGCGAGTTCGCCGGGGCGGGCCGGGTTCATGCGTTCGGTGTCCGCCTCGCCGAGCCAGACGCCGTTGATGAGGTGCCGGGCGGTGATCAGGTCCGGGGTGGTGGAGGTGGGGAAATCGGTCGCGGTGGAAGTCATGATGGTCCCCTTGAATGTTGGGATGGTCAGTGGTGGGAAGGTGGGTGGCGGGAAGCGGTGCCTACAGGCTGCGGATCAGGCCGCCGTCGCAGCGCAGTGCCACGCCGGTGATGTACGACGCCGGGGCGCTGCACAGGAACGCGGCGGCGGCGCCGAATTCCTCGGGTTCGCCGTAGCGGCGGGCGGGGATCATCTTGCGGGATTCGAGCTGGATTTCCTCGGCCGAGGTGCCGCGGCGCTTGGCGGCGGCCTGGTCGAGTTCCGCGACCCGGTCCGTGGCGATGCGGCCGGGAAGGAGCATGTTCACCGTGACGGCGTCCAGGGCGACTTCCGCGGCGAGGGTCTTGAGGTAGCCGGCCAGCGCGGCGCGGCCGGTGTTGGACACGGCCAGGTTGGGCAGCGGCGCCACGACGCCGCTGGATCCGACGGCCAGGATCCGGCCCCAGCGCCGTTCCCGCATGCCCGGCACGACGTGCGAGACCAGGGCGTGGTGCGGCCTGACGAGCTGCTCGAACGCGGCGGCGATGTCTTCGGCGCCGAGCGTGGCGGCCGCCCCGGGCTTCGGCCCCGGACCGTTGAGGACCAGGATGTCGATCGGTCCGAGCTCCGCCACGGTCTGTTCGACGGCGGCGGCCACCCCGTCGGGGGTGCCCAGGTCCGCCTCGATGGCGACGGCGCCGGGCCCGTAGGCGTCGGTCAGCTCGGTCACGATCTCCTTGGCCTGCACCAGGCGCCGGCCGGTGACGGCCACGCGGGCCCCTTCGGCGGCGAGGGCGCGGGCGATCGCGAGGCCGAGTCCGCCGGTGGAGGCAGCGACGAAGGCGGTCTTTCCGCTGATTCCGAGATCCATCAGTTCCTCCCTGCCGCCGTCAGCGCGCCGGTGGTCAGCGTTCCGGCCGGGGCAGGACGCGTGTCCAGGGCCTCGGCGGCCTCGGCCAGGTGGGCCAGCAGGGCTGGCCGGAGGAGGTCCGGGAATGGCGCCGCCGGGGTCCGCACGCCGGGGTCGGCGATCAGCCCGCGCCGGTACAGGCACTCCTTGCGGATGGCCAGGGCGATCCTGGCCTGCTGTTCGAAGTTGATCAGCGGCAGGTAGGGCAGCAGCTCCTGCCGGGCCGCCTCGTAGCCCCCGGCCTGCCAGGCCCGCACGCAGGCGATGAGCGCCTCGGGGTAGGAGAACCCGGTCATCGCCCCGGCCGCGCCGGCCAGGAGTTCATCCAGCAGGCCTTGGCCGCCCAGGCCGCCGAACACGGAGACGTCGACGGCGGCGGCGAGTTGGCCGATCGCCACGGAGGTGGGCGGGGCCTCGGCCTTGACCGCGATCACGAAGCCGCAGGCCTGCACCACGGTGATGAGGGACTCGGTGCTGATGCTGACGCCGCTGGCCAGCGGGTAGTCCTGCAGGACCACCTTGGCGCCGGTGGCGCGGTGGATGGCGTCCAGGTGCCGGATTACCGTGTCCGGGCGCGGCGAATTGGCCTGGACCATGACGGCCGCCAGGCGCCCGCCGGCGATGGCCTGGGCCGCGAGGACTTCCTCGATGGCCGGCCGGGTGGCCAGGGCCGTCACCCCCACCACCAGCGGCAGGCCGGTGCATTCGACGGCGGTTTCCAGGACGGCGGCGCGCTCCCCGGCGGTCAGCGCGGCGGCTTCGCCGAACACGCCCAGGACCGTCAGGCCGGTGGCGCCGATCGCCTCGTAGCGTTCGACGAGCCCGGCCAGGCTGTCCAGGTCAAGGTCCAGGCTGCTGCCCTGGAACGGGGTGGCGACGACGCCCCACACCCCGGGTGTCAGTGACTCCCGCATGGGATTCTCCTTTGCTAGTTGTTCCGGCATTCTCAGCGGCTGCATTCTCAGCGGCTGCATTTCAGCGTCCGGGCCAGACGGGCGGGCGCTTTTCCTGGAAGGCGCGGACGCCCTCGGCGGAGTCCTCGCTGTCCAGGGCCGCCATGAGGGCCGGCAGCCGGAGCCCGCGGGCCTCGGCGGCGCTCAGGTGCGAGGTCCGGGTGACCATCTGCTTGACGGCCCGCACGGAGGTGGGGGCGCAGGCGAGGACCGCCTCCACCCAGCGCTGCACGGCGGCGTCGAGCTCCTCCGCCGGAACCACTTCGTTGACCAGGCCCATGGACTGCATTTCCGCGGCCGGCGCCTTCCGCCCGGTGAGGAGCATGCCCATCGCCTGGGTGTGCGGGATGCGGCGCACCAGCTGGTGGATGCCGCCGTCGAGCGCCAGACGCCCGACGCGCGGTTCCGTCAGCCCGAAGCGGGCCGTGCCCGCGGCCACCACGATGTCGGCGCCAAGCACGATCTCCATGCCGCCGCCCAGCGCGTAGCCGTTGACCCGGGCGATCACCGGGATGTCCAGGCTGGTGCGCAGGCTCAGCCCACCGAAGCCGTTGGGGTCCAGGTCCGCCCAGTACTGCAGGCCGGTCTTGTCGACGGCGGCGGCGGACATGTCCGCCCCGACGCAGAACGCCCGGGTTCCGGCGCCGGTGATGACGACGGCGCGGACGTCGGGATCGGCTTCCAGCTGGTCCCAGATGGCGTTGAGCCGGGCCTGGGCGGTCCCGTCGACAGCGTTGAGGACGTGCTGGCGGTCGATCACGACGGTGGCGACGTGGTTCTCGATGCTCAGGGTGACCTCGTCCACCACCGCGGGGGAGTCTGTCATCGCGGTCACCGGAGCACCCCCAGCTGCTGCAGGCGCTCGATGGTCTCGGCGTCGAACCCGTTCTCCAGGAGCACCTCGACGTTGTGTTCGCCGAGCCGCGGCGCCGCCCGGCGGATGGTGGGCGGGGTGGCGGAGAGCCGGATGGGGGCGTTGAGCATTTTCACGGTGCCGACACCGGGGTGCTCGGCCTCCACGATCATGCCGTTGGCGTGTGTCTGGGCGTCGGCGAGGGTCTGCTCGAGCGTGTGCACCGGGGCGTTGAGCAGTCCCCGCTCCTCCAGCCGGGCGGTCCAGTACTCGGTGGTGTTGGTGGCGATGCGCTCGCGGAAGATCGCCTGCAGGGCCGGCTTGTGGCGGAACTGTTGCTCCAGGGTGGCGAACTCGTCCCGCTGCGTGAGGTCCTCGTCCAGGCCGAGGGCGTCCGAGATCCGGGCCAGCGGGTCCGGGGTGAAGCCGCCCACCATGCAGACGGCGCCGTCGGTGGTTTCAAAGACGCCGCTGAGCGGCATGGCGCCCCAGTTGACCTCGTAGCCGCGGTTGAGCTGCATGCAGGCCTCCTGCATCTGCAGGTGCAGCATGGAGTCGTACATGGTCACCTCCACCTTCTGCCCGACGCCGGCGGACTCGCGCGTGCGCAGGGCCAGCAGGATGCCCTGCATGAGGTGCATGCCGGTGATGTAGTCGCACAGGGTGGTGGGGTAGATCGCCGGTTTCACGTCGTCCGACTCGCGCCGCCACATCACACCGGAGTAGGCCTGGGCGATCGCGTCCTGGCCGCCCTTGTGCGAGTACGGGCCCTCGGGGCCGAAGCCCGTGCCGGAGGCCCAGATGATGCCCGGGTTCTCCGCCTTGAGGTCCTCGTAGCCGAAGCCCATCCGCTCCATCACGCCGGAGCGGAAGTTGCTGACCACGACGTCGGCATCGGCCAGGAGCCGGCGGAGCACGGCCTTGCCCTCGTCGGCGCGGGTGTCCACGGAGACGCTGCGCTTGTTGCGGTTGATGGACAGGAAGATCGGGTTGTCCTGGCCGTCCTTGTCCGGGAAGGAGTTGCGGGAGATGTCCCCGGCGCCGGGGCGTTCGACCTTGATGATGTCCGCGCCGTAGTCGCCCAGGAGCTGGGTGCAGGACGGGCCCATGAACACCTGGGTGAAGTCCACCACCTTGATGCCGTCCAGCGGCAGCGGGGTGCCGGCGCGCTCAGGTGCGGGCGCCGCCGTCGTGCGTTCCTGCCCTGTCCGTTCCTCTGCTGCCCGTTCCTGCGTCACCGTGCTCATGCCCCCACCACCGCATCGGCGTCGAGCGTGGCGTTCGACGACGGGACGTCGCCCGGGTCCGCGCCGTGCCGGCGCATCCCCTGCTGGATGTCCGCGGCGGAGACGTCCCGGACCAGGGTTCCGTTCTGGATGGCGAGCGCGGCGGCGACGCCGACGGCCTGGCCCATGGCCATGCAGGGCGGGATTTCGCGGGACATCTTCTGCGCCTCCGGGGTCGCGGAGTAGTGCCGGCCGGCCACTAGGAGCTGGTCCACCTCCTTGGGCAGCAGCGAACGGAAGGGGTAGTAGTAGTCGCGGCCGCGGGCCACGGTGTCGGCGAAGTGCCGGCGGGAGGTGACGTCCTCCTTGGTCATGACGTACTCGCCCTGGAGCAGGCGGGTCTGCCGGACGCCCATCTGGGACGCGACGTCGAGCATGTAGCAGTTCTCAAAGCCGGGCAGGTGGGCGCGGACGTATTCGACGGCCTCGGTGATCCGGTCCCGGGCGGCGAACTCGGCGGCGGTCATGTCCGCCGGGTCGACGCCGTCGTAGCCGGTCATGTGCGGGGCGTTGCACCAGACCACGCCCTCGATGGGGGTTTTGAGCCACCACAGTTCCCAGGCGCCGCCGAGGAGGCGCTTGATGGTGCGGTTGATGGCGCGGGCTTCCTTCGGGTTGGCCTGTTCGAAGGCCTCCGCGGCTTTGGTGTCCACGTTGCCGAGGCGGAAGACGAGGGTGGTGAGGTAGCTGTCCTTGACGTGGCTGGCGCCGGCGCGGGAGGCGACGTCGATGTCGCCGGTGGTGTCGATGACGACGTCCGCCATGAAAGCCTGGGGTCCGGACTTGGTCTCGCAGATAACGCCCTTCATGACCCCGTTGTCCACGATGGGGCGGGAGAACCAGGAGTGCAGGCGCAGATTGACGCCGGCCTCGCGGACGAGGTCGTTGGAGACCCGCTTCCAGCCGTCGGGGTCGAAGGCCGCGGCGTAGCAGACCGGCTTGGGGGTGGTGTGGGAGTGGAAGTCGAAGGTGCCGTAGCGGCCCCACTTGTTCCAGAGTTCCTCGGAGGTCTTGCGGTCGTCGGCCGGCGGGACGATGGCCAGGCCAAGCTTCTGGAGCCGTTCGACGTATTCGGAGACGATTCCGGTGACCGTGATTTCCTGGCCGTTGATCATGTCATCGAGCACCAGGACCATGCCGCCGGAGGCCAGGCCGCCCAGGGACGAGTAGCGCTCCAGCAAGGTGACGGAGGCGCCGGAGCGGGCCGCGGTGACGGCGGCGGCGACGCCGGCGGGGCCGCCGCCCACCACCAGGACGTCGGAGCGGGAGATGACCGGGGCGGTGAGGTCCTGCGTGGTGCTGGCCAGGTCAAGGGAGCGCATGGCTGTAGTCGAGTTCATGGGGATCCTTACGTTGCCGGAGGACCGCAGAAGCGGCAGCCGGTGAGGTAGAAGACGGTGAAGGAGGAGAAGTTGCCCGGGAGGAGGGCGCGGCGACGCTGACCGCGGACTCGCCCCGGCAGAGGGTATGGCAGAGGGTATGGCACAGCGCGGCCCGTCGCGGACCTGCTGTTGAGTGTGTCAATGTCTCCGGCGGGCACCTGGGTGCCGGCGGAGATGGCGGGCGGCTAGGGCCGCCTGATCACCACGCGTGAGGTGCGTTAACCCAAATTGCTACGCAGACCTCTTCGTAGCTGTTCTTGTACCAGTGCGGCGTGTCCGAGGAGAAGGTGATGGAGTCGCCCTCTTCAAGGGTGTAGCACTCGCCGTCCAGGTAGATGTCTTTCCGGCCGGAGAGGATGATGCCGAATTCCTCGCCGCTGTGCCGGAACGGGGTGGCGCTGGTGTCGTGGCCTGGCGGACTCACGATCCACTGGGCCTCGAGGGCGCCGTTGAGGTCGGGGGTGAGCAGTTCATAGACCGCCTCGCCCACGGACTTCTTGGTGACGCCTATGAGGTTTCGCCGCTCGCCCTTGCGGACCACCGGCGACCTGGTTTCTTCCTGTCCAAGGAAGAACTTCCCTACGGGGATGTCCAGGCCGTGGGCCAGCTGTGCCAGGGTGGTGAAGGACGGATTGGCCAGGCCCCGTTCGATCTGGCTGACGATCGCGGGGCTGAGGCCGGTGACTTCCGAAAGCTTCGCAAGGGTCATGCCTTTGTCCTTGCGCATGTTGCGGATCTTGTTGCCTACGGTGGCAAGCAGGACGCTCGTGCCGGCGGGGGATCCCGGGAGGCTCTCGTTGGTCATGGTCCGTCTTTCTCTGGATGAGTTGACCTGCATAACTATAGTGAAAATTTTTACCGAATCAATGGTTTTTTGAAGATTCTTGAGTTTTCACTTAACCGTTGACTCTGTGAAGATCTTCAATATAGTTGTGTGAGCTGCAGCACTCGGAACCGACGCACTGCGAACGGGATGAGGTGGCAACGGCCTTCTGGCGGAAGGCCCGCCCGGTCCGTCCCATCGGTCCGTCACCCCGCTCGTATCCCGACGTGGTGCAGTGACATCTGCCAAGCCATCCGCAGAACTTAATGTCGGCCGGTCAACGAAGGGCATGCTCCTTGTTGCCGGGCTGGATGGCCCGTTTGCATTCAAGCGCTACGAAGAGGCATGCGTAGCTATCTGGGCTAACCCACCTCCCATGGGGTGAACCGGTCCCGCCCGTGGACCAAGCCAAACGATAGTTTCGATTGCCGGTCGCCCCCACCCGGGGCTCCCGCCGGTGATCCATACCCTCACGCACCCCGACGGTGCGGGGGAAGGAAAATCATGACTGACACTGTCGTCAAGACTGACCTGGAGAGCGGCCGCACGTCCCGGCTCTCTCCGGAAATCCGCCGTGGGCTGCTCGGCCTCGGACTGGGCAACACCTTGGAGTGGTACGACTGGATGGTCTTTGGCCTGTTGTCGGCCTTCATCGGGCCCAAGTTCTTCCCGTCCCATGACCCTGTCGCCGCGACCCTGAGCGCCCTGGCCGTCTTCGCCGTCGGCTTCGCGTTCCGTCCCCTGGGCGGAATCCTGCTTGGCACCTTCGCCGACAGGATCGGCCGGCGCCGGGTGATGCTCTGGTCCATCATGATGATGGCTGTCACCACCCTGATCATTGCCGTGTCGCCGACCTACGACCAGATCGGCCCCGCAGCCGGCGTCATCCTGCTGGTCTGCCGCATCGTCCAGGGAATCTCCACCGGCGTGGAAGCCCCGCTGTCCACCGCCCACGCCGTCGAGCTCGTGCCCGAGGGCCGCGAGGGCTTTGTCGCTGGCATCATCTCCTTCTACGTCAACATCGGCATCCTGCTCGCCTCGCTGGTCAGCTACCTCTGCAGCCTCGTGCTGGGCGGATCCGTCATGGCCGACTGGGGGTGGCGGGTGCCGTTCGTCGTCGGAGCGGCCTTCGGCTTCGTCGTCGTCTACCTGCGGCGGACGCTTCCTGAAACCATGAAGCCCGAGGAACTGGCGAACAACTCCGCCAAAACGGTCTGGGGCGGGGTGCGCAAGCACTGGCTCAGCGTCCTGGCCATCACCTTCGTCGTCGGCGCGGCACAGGCCTACAACTACGCCTGGAACACCGGGCTCCCGACGGCGGCCCGAAGCGGCTTCAAGGAGGACGCCACCGCTGTCTTCGCGCTGACCACGGTCCTCGGCGTCGTGCTGGTGATCGGAAGCCTCATCATCAGCAAGGTCGCCGACGGCAAGTCGATGTCCAAATGGTTCCTGGTCACCCGCGCTCTGGCCATTCCGTCCGTGTTCCTGATGCTGATGTACGTCAAGCCCGGGATTGCCGGCTTCGCGGCCGTGCTCCTCGGCGGCTCGGTGGTGCTGGTCCTGAACATGACCCTGTACAACGTGGTCACCAGCTCCCTCATGCCCAAGGGCTGCCGCGGTGCCGGAACGGCCCTGGGTTACGGTGTGGGCGTCGCGCTCTTCGGCGGCACCGCCTCCTACCTGCTGGTCTGGCTCCAGTCCATCAACGCGTCCTGGATCTTCCCCGTGTACGTGGCCGTCCTGTCCGCGCTCAGCATCGTCTTCTACGTGCTTGCGCGGCGGAAGCACGGCCTCTTTATTGGGAATTAGGAACGGGAATTAGGAAGGGGAGCGGACGTGATCTCTTTTGACCTCAGCGACGCTGACGTGGAGCTCTATGAGGCCGCCCGCCGGATGCTCCTGACCGCCCACCACAGCGAGAACCACCGGGTGGCCGCGGCGATGCGGGGCGCGTCCGGGGCCATCTACCTCGGGCTGCACATCGGCTCAAAACGCCTCAATGTGTGCGCCGAATCCAGCGCCCTGGCCAACGCCCGCATGGCGCAGGAGGCATCGATCCGGTCCGTGGTGGCCGTAAGCATGGACGGGCACACAGAGCCGCAGGTCACGAATCCGTGCGGGCTCTGCCGGGAACTGCTGCGTGCCTATGGAGCCGGGATCACCGTCCTGGTCGATGCCGCGGGCGAGGTAGGCAAAGTCGGCCTCGCAGAACTACTGCCCTTCCCCTGGCTGCGCGCCGCGGAAACGGAGTGGGAAACCCTTCCGCCCCGCGTGAACCCCATCTGACCCGCAGCAGGGGCCGTTCTGGGCACTCAGAACGGCCCCTGCTGCCAGCTAGGTGGGTGCGGCCGGCCAAAAGGAAGCTGGTGCAGCCGCCGCGTTTCCGCTAAGCCACTGCACCAGCAGGTAGTACGAATTTTTTCGAATGCTATGAAACGTTACTCATTCGCGGCTCCCTAGGTCCCGGGGGTTGATGACCGGGTCTTCACGTCTTCTTCAAGATGCCTTGTCATAAGCCAGCCAGTGCCGGCCATTGCGATGCCCATTACCAGGAAGGCCCAGTTGTCCAGAGTGTTCAGCGACAGGAAGTTGGCCGCCGAATCCACGCCGACGATGAACCCGTAAATTCCAAGGACGATATACAGCAGGCCGGAGCCCATGAGGAAATTCCGGGCGCCCATGGCGGTCCGGGACATGGTCAGGCCGGCGGCGCCGATCGCGAGCTGAACGATGTTCAGCAACATCGACACCTGGAACAGGTTCAGGAACAGGGCCTTGGAATCGGGCCCGAAGAACCTCAGCTCGCTGTAGTGCGTGGTGATGCCGGGAATGAACCCCAGGATGCCCACGACGATAAGGACGATACCTACACCCATGCCGACGTTCTGTACATCTGTCCGACCGAAATGTACGCCGTGTGCGTGGGGAGATGCGGTAGTCATGTTGTGCCTCCAACCACTGATTGCGGACATTTACAATTTTACGGCCGGGGTATGGAAAAAGCGCCGGCCGCCGGCGCCGCGGAGGCGGCGGATTCCGCGGATCCGTGCGTTGTGCCTGTCGGAAACGGGCCGGGTGCCGGGCGCGTGGCACCATGGAACTCGATGAAACTGCGCGCTGATCAGACCGGACAACGTGGCCTTCCCATGCCCCTGTGGCTGCAGGGCGCCCTCGAGTCCGCCCAGGCCGCCGTGATCTCCGCCCTGATTGTGGTGGCACCGATCGTGGCTGTCTGGGCAACGGCAGGTTTCCGGGACAACGGGTTCGACGCCCTGGCCCGCCTGGCGGGCCAGGCCTGGCTGCTGATCCACGGCGTGCCCCTGCTCCTGGACACCGCCGCCTCCGGGTCAGCGGCGCATCCGGACTCCGGCACACTCTCACTTGTTCCCCTGGGACTGGCCCTCATCCCGTTCCTGCTTGCCTGGCGCGCCGGGCGCCGGCTGGCCCGCGCCTCCTACACGGACCAGTTGTGGCAGGCGCTGCTCGGCTCATGGCTCATATACGCGGGGTTCGGGCTCTCGACGGGCTTTGTCTGCCGCACCGCCGACGTCGGGATCAGCCTCTGGTCCGCGGCGCTGGTTCCCCTGATCGTGTTCGGGCTCGGCATGGTGGTCGGCGCGCGCCGCGAGGCAGGCTCCTGGAGCCGGCTGATCGGCGTCGACGCCGTGGCCTGGCTGTCCCGGACCAGCCAGCATTCGCGCTGGGCCGGCTCCTACCTGGGCTCGGCCATCAAAGCCGGGTCGGTGGCGCTGATGGCGAGCCTGGCGATGGCGGCGGCGCTGCTCGCCGTCGACCTCTTCATTCACTGGAACCTCGTGGTTGCCGTCTATGAAGGGCTCGACGCCGGCACGGCAGGCGGCGCGGTCCTCACCGTTGTGCAGCTGGGGTTCCTGCCCAACCTCGTGGTGTTTGCCCTGGCCTGGCTCTCCGGCGCGGGCGTAGCCCTGGGCGCCGGCTCGGCGGCCGGGCCGCTCGGGACCGCCGTCGGGCCGCTGCCGCCCATTCCGGTGTTCGCCGCGCTGCCGTCCGGGCCGCTGGACTTCGGCTTCGTGGCCCTCGTGGTGCCGGCGCTCGCCGGTGCCCTGGCCGGCTGGTGGTTCCTGCGCGAGGGCGAGAACCATTTCGACGAATGGCTCTCCATCAAGATCCGGACCCGCTGGTTCACGGCCGCGGCGTCCACCCTGGCGCTCGGGGCGGTGATCGGCGCCGTCGCAGGGCTGCTCGCGGCGGGGCTGGCCTGGCTTGCCGGCGGATCGGCCGGGATCGGCCGGTTCACGGAGATCGGCCCCGACCCGCTGCGCACGGCACTGTTCGTGGCCGCGGAGGTGGGGATCGGCGTCGTGATCGGCTATGCGGCCGGTCCCTGGCTGGAACGCCAGCAGAAGCTGCGCGAGGCGGACCTCGAGACGGTCACCGGCCGCTAGCGGGCCGGCCGGTACATGGTGTCCTGCAGCTGCGTCCTGCACTCCGACGTCGCCTGCTGCGTCAGGGCGTGGCGGACGCACTGCTGGTAGCCGCGGATCTGGTTGAAGAACAGGGTCGAGGCCAGGATCACCAGCAGCATGACGGCCGAGACCACCATCCCGGAAATGGTGCCGAACAGGACCAGCCGCGAGGCCTTGTATTTCACCGCGCGGATCAGCACCAGGATGCCCAGGACAATTCCGGCGGCCGTGAGCAGCGCCGTCAGCCACAGGTAGCCGACGTCGAGCTGGAAGACAAAGAACGCGCCCAGGACCGCGACGATGCACAGCCGGAACAGGGTGTGGGTCAGCTGCTGGGCATCGCCGGAGTCCGCGGGGGAATTCATGTTTGTCAGCCTACGCGAGCAGCCCCATAAGCTAGGACCATGCGCATCGTAGTCCTCGTTTCCGGTACCGGTTCCAACCTCCAGGCAGTCATCGACGCCGTGTCCTCGGGCGCGCTCGACGTCGAGATCGCCGCCGTCGGCGCCGACCGGCCGGGGACCTTCGGGGTGGAGCGCTCCGCCGCCGCGGGAATTCCCACGTTCGTGGTCGACTTCAAAGCCTACCCGGACCGGGCGGCCTGGAACGCGGCGCTGACCGACGCGGTCGCGGCCTATTCCCCGGACGTGGTGGTGTCCTCGGGCTTCATGCGGATTGTCAGCGCCGGCTTCATCGACGCGTTCGGCGGCAAGTACCTCAACACCCACCCGGCCCTGCTGCCGGCCTTCCCCGGCGCCCACGGTGTCCGCGACGCCCTGGCTTACGGTGTGAAGGTCACCGGCTGCACGGTGCACTGGGCCGACGCCGGCGTGGACACGGGCCCCATCATCGCGCAGGAGGCCGTTGCCATCGAAGACGGCGAGAGCGAGGACTCCCTGCACGAGCGCATCAAGGTGGTGGAGCGCCGGCTCCTGGTCTCCACGCTCGCGTCCCTCGCGGCAGCCCAGGCGCCTGCGTAGCGGGCCCACCTCTGCCCTCGTATTGGCTGGGAGGGGCGCTAGTCGAGGATGCGCTGCTTGGTCTCGGGGGCGAAGAACGCCATCCACAGCACGGCGAGCAGCACCACGACGCCGGCCAGCGCGAACGACGTCGCAAGCCCGAGCTCGGGCCACAGGAAGGCCGCAAAGACCAGCGGCCCGAACCCGGCGCCGAGGCGGGAGAAGGTCGAGGCCCAGCCGAAGCCGGAGCCGCGCAGCTCCGTGGGGTAGAGCTCGGAGACGTAGGCGTACAGCACGGGGATGGCCACCTGCACCACAAAGCCGAACACGAGCAGCCAGAACACGGCGGCGGTGGGGATGTCCACCACGATCGCCACAATGACCAGGGTCAGCGCGGACAGCGGGCCGGTGATGGCGAGGATCCACTTCCGGCCCACCCGCTCCACCAGCAGGGCCGCCGCCACCACGCCGAGGAGGCCGACGGCGGCCATGGACGCCGTGGTCAGGAAGGCCTTGTACTCCTCGAAGCCGGCGCCGATCAGGATCCGCGGCATCCATGTCAGCGACAGGTAGTAGACGAGCAGGATGCTGGAGAACAGGGCCCACGCCGCCGTCGTGATTTTCCAGTTGAACTGCCAGACGGCGCCCAGCTGCGTCCACGCGCTGCCGGCGGAGAGCCGGGGTGCGTGCTGCGGTGCGGGCAGGCTGTAAACCCGGGGCTCGGCGCCCGTGGCGTGGACCAGGCCGTCGATCACTTTCGCGGCCTCGTCCCGGCGGCCCTTGCGGATCAGGAACAGCGGGGATTCCGGCACGCTGCGGCGGATCCAGAACACCAGCAGCGCCGGCAGCACCATGACCAGCATGGTCAGCCGCCAGTCCGCGAAGGCCGCCACCAGCCCGGCGGACACAAAGCCGCAGAGGGCGGCGCCGACCGGCCACCAGCCGTCCATTGCCGTGAGTACCCGGCCGCGGTGCTTCCGCGGGGTGAACTCGCCCACCAGCGCGTAGTCCACCGGGATGCAGCCGCCCAGGCCGAACCCGGCCATGAAACGGAACACGACGAACCACATGTAATCCGGGGCGACCGCGCCGAGCACGGTGAAGATCGAGAAGATCAGCAGGGTCGCGGTGAAGGCCTTCCTGCGGCCGATCGTGTCCGCGATGGTGCCCCAGACGAACGCGCCCAGGGCCATGCCGATCAGGTTGGCAGTGCCGATCCAGGCGGCGTCGCCCGGGCTCAGGGACCAGTGCTTGGACAGCAACGGGATGAGGATGCCGTTGAGCGTCACGTCCCAGGCGTCGAACATGAAGCCCAGGCCGCCGATCAGGAAGATCCGGCCCTGGACCTTCCACCGCCACGGCAGTTCCTGGACCACCTGTTCGCCGCTGGGCACAGTGGTGTACGTGTTCATGTTGGCCTCCTGTGAAAACTCTACGTCGCCCGGGCCGGGACCGGGTGCGCGCTTCACACTCCGGCGCGCGGGGCGGTCCCTCGCCGTGACGCGATAAACTGGCCGCATCCCCACCACCCGCGGCCGTGCCGCGACATAAGACGGAGACTTTTGTGAGCTTTACGCAGCTTGACCGTGTATCCATCGACCGTGTGCCCATCCGCCGGGCACTCATTTCGGTCTACGACAAGACTGGTCTGGAGGAGCTCGCTCAAGGCCTGCACGCCGCCGGCGTCCGGATTGTCTCCACCGGTTCCACGGCCAAGAAGATCGCCGCCGCGGGCATCCCCGTGCAGGAGGTCGAGGAAGTCACCGGCTCGCCGGAAATGCTGGACGGCCGCGTCAAGACCCTGCACCCGCGCGTGCACGGCGGCATCCTCGCCGACCGCCGCGTCCCGGCTCACATGCAGACGCTGGCCGACATGGACATCGAGCCCTTCGACCTCGTCGTCGTCAACCTCTACCCCTTCGTCGAGACCGTGAAGTCCGGCGCCTCGCAGGACGACGTCGTCGAGCAGATCGACATCGGGGGACCGGCGATGGTGCGCTCCGCCGCGAAGAACCACGCCGCGGTCGCGATCGTGGTGGACCCGGCGTCCTACGGTGCCGTCGTGGAGGCCGCCTCCACCGGCGGCTTTGACCTGAAGACCCGGCGCCGGCTCGCCGCGAAAGCGTTCGCGCACACCGCGACGTACGACACCGCCGTCGCCACCTGGACCGCCAGCCAGTTCCTCGACGAGGACGGCGACGGCGTGGTCGACTGGCCCGCCTACGCCGGCCTGGCCCTCGAGCGTTCCGAGGTGCTCCGCTACGGCGAGAACCCGCACCAGCAGGCCGCGCTGTACGTGGACAAGGCCGCCCCGGCCGGCATCGCGCAGGCCGACCAGCTGCACGGCAAGGCCATGAGCTACAACAACTTCGTCGACGCCGACGCCGCCCTGCGCGCCGCGTTCGACTTCGCCGAACCCGCCGTCGCCATCATCAAGCACGCCAACCCCTGCGGCGTGGCCGTGGGTTCCGCCTCCGCCGCGGACCCGATCGCCGACGCGCACGCCAAGGCCCACGCCTGCGATCCCGTGTCCGCGTTCGGCGGCGTCATTGCCGCGAACCGCCCGGTCACGGCCGCCATGGCCCGTACCGTCGCGGGCATCTTCACCGAGGTCGTCATCGCGCCGGGCTTCGAGGCCGAGGCCGTGGAGATCCTGTCCAAGAAGAAGAACATCCGCCTGCTCGCCCTGCCGGAGGGCTACGGCCGGTACCCGACCGAGTTCCGCCAGGTCTCGGGCGGCGTGCTGGTGCAGGCCACGGACAAGGTCGACGCCGAGGGTGACAACCCGGCCAAGTGGACCCTCGCCGCGGGTCCGGGCGCCGACGCCGCCACCCTGGCCGACCTCGCTTTCGCCTGGACCGCCTGCCGTGCGGCCAAGTCCAACGCGATCCTGCTCGCGGACAACGGCGCCGCCGTCGGCATCGGCATGGGCCAGGTCAACCGGCTCGATTCCTGCAAGCTGGCCGTCGAGCGCGCCAACACGCTCGGCGTCACCGTGGAGTCCGACGTCGACGCCGCCGGCGGTGCTGCCGGTGCCTCCGGCGCCGAGTCCCCGGAGCGGGCCCGCGGCGCCGTGGCCGCCTCGGACGCGTTCTTCCCGTTCGCCGACGGCCTCCAGATCCTGATCGACGCCGGCGTCCGCGCCGTGGTCCAGCCCGGCGGCTCCGTCCGCGACGAGGAAGTCATCGCCGCGGCCAACGCCGCCGGGATCACGATGTACTTCACCGGAGCGCGCCACTTCTTCCACTAGGCCATCGGTCGGGCCCCGTCCGGAGGGCCTGTGCGGGGTCCTGATTTGGGGCCTTCTGGGGCCCGATGGCTGTTGTGCCGCATCTGGGGGCCCGATGGCTGTGGGGGCGAATCTGGGGGCCCGATGGCTGTGGGGCCTGTGCACGGACTTCGCGCCTGCAAGGTTTTCGCTGGGTTTCCGCCGGGTGCAGGCCCGGAATGGACATGCCCTCCCTTCCGGGGAGGGCATGTCCATTTTTGTGCCATTTTATGGGCTCCACCGTGGCGCGCGGCCCTGCGCCCTCGCAGCCGGAGGACATGCTCATTCTTCCCGCGGGACATGCTCATTCTTCGCGCTAAGGAATGGGCTGGCGGCCCTTGGGGAGGACATGCTCATTCTTCCTAGGGGACATGCTCATTCTTCGCGCCAACGAGTGGGCATAGGGGGAATATGTCCACTGCTGGTGCACCAGGGAGAGCATGTCCCACGGAACTCCGCCCGGAAAAGACCGCCTTGGGGACATGCTCATTTCTCGTGCAGCACAGTGCTCTGGCCCCGCATCAACTGGACAAGTTCTCCCTTCGCGGTCGGAGGCGTCCGCTCATGTGTCACGGAATGGGCTGGTCCCATATTGAGCGGGGTGGTCCTATGTCACGGAACGGGTTGGCCGCCGTCGGGAGAGCATGCTCATTGTTCCCAGGGGACATGCTCATTTTTCGCGCCAAGGAGCGGGCATATGGGGCATATGTCCAGTCCACGGCCCGCAGGGAGGGCATGTCCCGCGGCGTGCCAGGGCAGCCGGGCCGCAACGCCAATGCGGGCCACCCCCGGTCATCCCCACTGCTGGAGACGGGCCGGGAGTGACCCGCGCTGTTTCGGTGGCCTTCGTCCCACCAAGCGTGATCCCTTTGGGCCGGGCTGCGGTGCGGCCTGGCCCGGGTCAGCCCTGGCGGGCCCGGGGGAGCCTCGGCCGGACCGAGTTTCCTGAAGCCTGGGGAGCATCAGCCGCCGGACCCGGTCCCAGACCCGTCCGGCCCCGACCGAGCCTGCACCAGCCCCGGACCCTCGCCCCAGACCGGGCCGGCCCCCAGACCGGCCCGGTCCGCCTGCGATGCGCCGGCCCGGTCCGCCTGCGATGCGCCGGCCCGGCCCGCCCGGCCCGGCCCACTTGCGCCGGCCCGGCCCGGCCCGCCGGCCCGGTCCGCCCGCCTGGCCCGGTCCGCCTGCGATGCGCCGGCCCGGCCCGCCGGCCCGGCCCACCCGGCCCGGCCCCCCCGCCTGCGGCGCGGCCGCGTGCGTCCGGCGGGAACGAAGACTAGGACGCGGCCGCCGTCGAGTAGGCCTGCTGGATCACGGAGCCCCAGTACGGGCCGTACATCGTGGTGGAGTTGCTGCCGTAGCCGTAGCTGTTCACCGAGTTCTGGTAGCCGGAGGAGCTGGTGCCAATGAACCACGGACCGCCCGAGGAGCCGCCGGTCATGTTGCACGGGATGCCCTGGGTGTTGAACTGCGGGTTGTAGGGATCGTTCGTGGCGGTGCCGGAGCAGCTCTTGAGGGATTCACCGTTGAAGGGCGCCGCGGCGGGGTAGCCGAAGGACTTGTAGCTCAGGCCGCGGGCCGCGTTGAACTGCAGCCCGGAGCCGCCCACGACGTCCGTCAGGTACTGGCCGTTGAGGGTCGACATCACGGCGAAGCCGGTGTCGTAGGTCATGTCGCCCCCGGAGCTCCACTGGGTGGGGGCGTACAGGGCCCTGGCCGTCCACTTGCCGTAGGGGGCCGAGCCGTTGAGATAGGCCGGGACGAACGTGAACTTGGTCGCGAAGGCGCCCGGGCCCTCATTGACGCAGTGCCCGGCGGTGGAGACGGTGCTCTTGTTGCCGGAGGAGACCGAGTTGCCCGAGCACACATAGTTGGTGCCGCCGAGCGTGAAGAACACCTTGCCGATATGCGGAACGGGGGATTCGCTGGCGTTGGCCTTGGTCTGCAGGGTCTGGGACTGCTGCGCCTTGGACTGCTGCGTCGGTGCGGTTGCCTCGAACGTGCTCGGGGCGGCACCCTCCAGCAGTGCCGCCGCGGAGTTCGATGACTTCCCGTTGCGCTTCATGGCCTTGTCCGCCAGGACGTCGCCGGGGACGGCGTTTCGCATGCGCTCGGCGGTCCAGTACTCGGCCGCTCCCGTTTCGGTGACGGTGTGGCTGGTGACGTCGGAGGCGGGTGCCGGTGCCTTGGCCGGCGCGGGAGAGGCGGTGGCCGCCCCCGCAGCACTCAGGGCCAGCAGTGCCGCGGCCGAAAGGGTCAGCAGACTGGTGGCCAGAGTCTTGGGTGTTCTCATGGGTGTCCTAACCGGTGGAAAGCGGGGCGGCCGCCGTTGGCAGCCGTTGGATGGAACGAAACTACGGCAGTTTGACTAATCTGTAAAGTCATTTGTCAATTCTTGTTATGCCGCGTTGCGGGGTCACGCATCCGCCCGCGCACGACGCCGGTAGGCGTCTTTGGGGGCACCTCGGGTAAGTTAGAGGGGTTGAGATAACACAAGATTCAGGAAATACCCAGACCTTCAGGGAGACGCCCGAGCAATGGCAAAGATTATCTATACCCACACCGACGAAGCGCCGATGCTGGCTACCTATTCGTTCTTGCCGATCATCGAGGCCTTCGCTTCGACGGCCGGTGTGGAAGTGGAGACCCGCGACATCTCGCTGGCCGGCCGCATCATCGCCGCATTCGGCGATTACCTCACCGAGGACCAGCGCGTCAGCGACGCCCTGGCCGAACTTGGCGCCCTGGCGAAGACGCCCGAAGCCAACATCATCAAGCTGCCCAACATCAGCGCCTCCGTGCCGCAGCTGAAGGCGGCCATCGCTGAACTTCAGGGCCAGGGCTACGCCCTGCCGGACTACCCGGACAACCCCTCCTCGGACGAGGAGACGGACATCCGCTCCCGCTACGACAAGATCAAGGGTTCGGCCGTGAACCCGGTCCTGCGCGAAGGCAACTCGGACCGCCGTGCCCCGCTCTCGGTCAAGAACTACGCCCGCCAGAACCCGCACAGCATGGGCGCCTGGACCCCGGAGTCCAAGACCAACGTGGCGCACATGGACGCCGACGACTTCCGCTCCAACGAGAAGTCCGTGGTGATCGACGCCGACACCAACATCAAGATCCAGCTCGTCAAGGAAGACGGCACGGTCAAGGTCCTCAAGCGGGCCTTCCCGGTGCTGGCTGGCGAGGTCATCGACGGCACCGTGATGCGCGCCGCCGCTCTGGATGCCTTCCTCGCCGACCAGGTCGCCCGGGCCAAGAAGGACGGCGTGCTGTTCTCCGCCCACCTGAAGGCCACCATGATGAAGGTCTCCGACCCGATCATCTTCGGCCACGTCGTCAAGGCATACTTCGCAGACCTCTTCGCCACCTACGGCGAGCAGCTCGCCGCCGCCGGCCTGAGCCCCAACAACGGCCTCGCCTCCATCCTCAACGGACTGCAGGACCTGCCCGAGGACATCCGCGGCGACGTCCAGGCAGCCATCGAAAAGGGCCTCAACGAGGGCCCGGAACTCGCCATGGTCGATTCCGACAAGGGCATCACCAACCTGCATGTGCCCTCCGACGTGATCGTCGACGCCTCGATGCCGGCCATGATCCGCAGTTCCGGCCACATGTGGGGCCGTGACGGCCAGGAGGCCGACACCCTGGCAGTCCTGCCGGACAGCAGCTACGCCGGCATCTACCAGGTGGTCATCGAGGACTGCCGCGCCCACGGCGCCTTCGATCCCACTACCATGGGCACCGTCCCCAACGTCGGCCTCATGGCCCAGGCCGCCGAGGAATACGGCAGCCACGACAAGACGTTCGAAATCCAGTCTGCCGGCACCGTCCAGATCGTCGACGACGCCGGCACCGTCCTGATCGAACACCAGGTCGCCCCGGGCGATATCTGGCGTGCCTGCCAGACCAAGGACGTGCCGATCCGCGACTGGGTCAAGCTGGCCGTCACCCGTGCCCGCGCCTCCGCGACCCCCGCCGTGTTCTGGCTGGACAAGGGCCGCGCGCACGATGCCCGGATGATCGCCAAGGTGGAGGAATACCTCAAGGACCACGACACCGACGGCCTGGAAATCTCCATCATGTCCCCGGTCGAGGCCACGGCCTTCACCATCGAACGCCTCCGCAAGGGCGAGGACACCATCTCCGTGACCGGCAACGTGCTCCGCGACTACCTCACGGACCTGTTCCCGATCCTGGAACTGGGCACCAGCGCCAAGATGCTCTCGGTGGTTCCGCTGATCAACGGCGGCGGCCTGTTCGAGACCGGCGCCGGCGGATCCGCCCCGAAGCACGTCCAGCAGCTACTCAAGGAGAACCACCTGCGCTGGGACAGTCTGGGTGAATTCCTGGCCCTGGCCGTGAGCTTCGAGCACCTCGCCACCAGCACCGGCAACGCCCGCGCCCAGGTCCTGGCGGATACCCTGGACCGCGCCACCGGTACGTTCCTGCTGGAAGACAAGTCCCCGAAGCGCAAGGCCGGCGAGCTGGACAACCGCGGCAGCCACTTCTATCTGGCCAAGTTCTGGGCCCAGGAACTGGCGCGGCAGACCGACGACGCCGAGCTCGCCGCCGCGTTCGCCGCCGTGTCCGACGCGCTGGACTCCAGCGAGGACACCATTACCGGTGAGCTTCTGGCCGTGCAGGGTTCCCCCGTGGACCTCGGCGGCTACTACCGACCGGACGCGGCCAAGGCCTCCGCTGTCATGCGCCCCTCGGCGACGTTCAGCGAAGTCCTCGCGACGCTGACCAACTAGTGACGCTGACCAAGTAGCACCGGCCTGCTGTCGGACAGTACAACGCCCCGCTTCCCGATGGGAAGCGGGGCGTTGCGCGCTGCCGGCTCAGCGTTGCCGGCTCAGCGTTTGCCGGTTTAGCGGTCGCTGCCTGGCCGGAAGGGCGAGTCCGGCGCCAGGTCGGGGTCGGCGTCGACGTTCCGGAAGGTCGGCGCTCCGCCGTAGTCGACTTCCTCCTCCAGCGGCACCGCCGTCGTCGCCTCAGGGCTGGTTCCGGCACCCGCCACGCCCGCAACGCGGGCGCCGCCGTCAACCGTTGCGCCGCCGTCGATGGTTCCGCGCCAAGCGCCGGTCTCGGCGTCGCGGTCCTCAATGAATGCCTTGAACTTCTTCAGGTCCGAGGCGACCTGCCGCGAATCGAGCCCGACGGCGGCACCGAGTTTCTCGGCCGCGGTGTCCGGTTCCCAGGTGAGCTCGACACTGACGCGGGTTGCGCCGGCGCTGGCCGGTTCGAAGCGGACGGTGCCGGCGTTGACCGGCTCGTCGAGGCTTCCCCACGCGACCAGCCGGTCTGGTTCCTGGGCGGTGATCCGGGCGTCGTACTCGCGCTTCACGCCGCCGATGCTGGTCTTGAAATGGACGGTGGTGTCATCGAGCTGGGTGACGGAATCGACCCCGCTCATGAAGTGCGGGAAGTCTTCGAACTGGGTCCACTGGTTGTAGGCCTGGGTGAGCGGGACATTGACTTCAATGGATTCCTGGACAGTTGCCATGCGTTCATCACTCCTGCAGTCGGCGGACCGGGGCCCGCGGTTCTGATGGTCGTAGCGCTTCACAGCACCTGTCCACGCTAACGTGAATTCCGGAAAATAGTAAGCCTGCTGACGAAAAGCCTTGTCGGCGGGGCGGCTGGAGCCCTATCCCTTACCCTTGCCTTTCCCCTTGGCTTTGCCGTCGGCCGGAGCAGGGGCCGGGGCGACGGCGGCTGCTGCGGCGCGCTCGGCTGCAGCTTTGTCAGCAGCGGCTTTGTCGGCCGCCGCCTTCTCCGCCGCGGCCTTGGCGGCGGCGGCCTTCTCCGCTGCGGCTTTGTCCGCCGCAGCCTTTTGCGCGGTCAGATCCGCCCGGACGGCGTCGATCGACGACTTGATGCTTTGGTGGCGCCTGAAGGACACTTCGCCGTTCGCGGCGGCGGCATCCAGGGTGGTGAGCAGCCCGTCAAGGAGTTTCAGGGAGGCGGCAGGGTCACTGGCCGCGGCCGCCTTGCTGACGGCCAGGACCTGGGACTGCAGCTGCTGGGCCGCGTCGCGGCCCAGGTCGGGCGCGGGGGCACCGCAGCCGGCCAGGGCTGCGGCGAGCAGGACTGCGGTGATGGCAAGCGGGCGGCTCATGGTTCCACGCTCTTCTGCAGCTCTTTCAGGTGGTCCCCGAGCGGCCCCGTGACGGTGGGGTAGGGGACGACGTCGGCGGGGGCCGGGGTGGTCAGGCTGACCAGGATCGCGGTGCCCAGGGCGAGGAGGGTGACGACGCCGAGCACAAGGGCCATGCGCGTGCGGCGCCGGGCGCCGCGGAACCAAGCGGTTCCGCGCGACCAGGCGGCTCTCCGGGATGTCGCGGGACGGCGGCGCGGCCGCGGCGGCAGCGGGCCTGTGCCCGGCGTGGACAGCGGACGTGTCCCCGCCGCGGCGGCCGCACCGGTTCCGGTTCCGACAGCGGCCCTGGTCCGGTAACCGTGGCGTGGCCTGCGGGCCGGTTGTGCCGGCAGGGGCGGGAGCACCCGGGTGGGTTCCTCCTTGAGCTGCCCCGGCAGGGACCCAGGGGAGACGAGGGCGTGGCGCAGGGCTGACTCAAGTTGGGCGGCGGAGGGCCTGTCCAGCGGGTCCAGGGCGGTCATGGCCCGGATGAGCCGGGCCCACTCGGCGGGCACCTCCTCCGGTATGGCGGGGGCGCGGTGCAGCCGGGCGACGGCGGATTCGACGGCGCTTCCGGGGTATTCGACCTCGCCTTTAAGGCATTCGAGGAGCACCAGGCCCAGGGAGTAGATGTCGCTTGCCGGTCCGAGGTCGGCGCCCCGGGCCTGTTCCGGGCTGAGGTACGCTGCGGTGCCGACCATGGTTCCGGTGGCGGTCAGCCGGGTGCCGTCCATGATCCGGGCGATGCCGAAGTCGGTGAGCTTGGGACGCAGCGGTTCGCCCGGCCGGACCGGCACGAGGAGGACGTTGGCGGGTTTGATGTCCCGGTGGACGATCCCCAGCCCGTGGACGTAGGCGAGGGCGTCGGCGATTCCGGCCCCGACCACAGCCAGCTCGTCCAGCGGCAGCGCGCTGTGCCGGATCCTGCTGCGCAGGTCCTGGCCGTCCACGAGCTCCATGGTCAGGAAAGGGCGGGGTTCGTCGGGAATGCGGGTGTCCGTCCCGGCGTCGAACAGTGTCACCAGACTTGGATGGTTCAGCGTCGCGAGGAGCTGGATTTCGGCTTCCTGCCGGCGGAGCTCGTCGGGATCCGCTGACTGCGGTGCGAAGAGCTTCAGTGCCACGTCCCGGCCCAGGTTCAGGTCCTTGGCGGTGTAAACCGAGGCCATGCCGCCCCGGCCAATCACGTCCCCCAGCTGGTAGCGGCCGCCCAGGGGTTCAGCCTTGACGCCGTTGGGCGAAGTCTCCACGGTCTCGCACGTACCTTCCCGGTGCGCCGCGGCGGCGCCCCCACAGCATAATACGGGGCCGGGTATCTACTGCCGACACGCGCGGCCCGTGTCGGACGGTCAAACGGCACGCAACGTGCCGGATTTCACGGCCTGCGGTTCCTGCGCGTAAGGGCCCTGCCGCCGGAGCCGGTGCATGCCGTTGGGTCCCCCAGCGGACCCAACGACCTCGCTCCGGCGGCAACGGGCCTTCGTCTGGAGCGGCGCCGCGGGCTACGGCGGGCGCGGCCCGCACCCCGGGCGCGGTTGCGCGCCGGAGTGCTCCGGATGGGCGGGGTGCTGTTCTGCGGGTGTAGGCGGATTCAGCGTGGCTGTCAGCGGGGTGCCGGAAACCCGGCGGCGGACGGTCGAGTCCATTGGGAAATCTCCTGAATGACTGTCGAGGGGCGGCGAAGGCAGCCCGAGGGGCCGTGCTCTGTGGAGGCAGAGACGGCCCGACTAGTCAGGAGAAGAACCGGGATCCGCGCAGACGGCGGCGTAGTCGTGCTGGAGCGGACCGGTGACGGGATCGGTCCCGGTGGCGGGGACGTGGAAGTGCAGGCCGGGCATCCAGGCGGCCGTGCCGGCCGGCGTGTTGCCGGAGTGACCGCTGCCGGAGCCCGATCCCGGTGCAGGGGGCAGTGCTTCAGGCGCCGGCAGGCCCGTGCCGCCGTGCCAGGGGCTTGGGCCGGGGCTGTCGGGGGAGGCCGGCGCGCCCGGGCCGGGAGGCGGCTCTGCGTGCGGGGCCGCAGCCGCCTGGACCGGGGCTGGTACGGGGGCGGGTTTGGTCGGCAGCCAGCCGGAGTACGTGACCGGCATTAGGGCCGGGCGGTAGGTCGCAATGGCCGTCGCAGGGGCGGCGGGAAGAACTGCAGGGGGTGCCCCCGGGGTGGCGGCCTTGGCGGCGTCTGTCTTTGGTGAGGCAACGTCAACCGCCGGAAGCGGCGCCGTCGGGGCATCGGGGAGTGCGGCGGCGGGTGGGGCGTCGCCCGGGGAGTCGTCGCCCGGGAGCGTGCCGACGACGTCCCCCGGCAATGGCGTACCGGGATCGGCCGGGAGCCCAGCGTCAACCGGTGACCCAGTGCCCGGACCGGCGGGGTCAGGAACTTCGGGGATGGGAGCAACGGGGTCGGGAACTCCGGGGACGGGAGCACCGGGGTCGGGGATTCCGGGGGCCGGAGCTGCGGGGTCCGCCACCGGCGGAACGCCTCCGGTACCCGCCTCAGCGCCCGGGGCAGCCACGGGCGCGGCGGGGATGGCGGGGGCGGGGCCGGCGGGGGCCGGGTCTGCCGGGAGCGGCTCTGCGGGGATCTCTGCCGGCGGCACGCTGCCGGCGCCCGGCGCGGCAGACCCGGGCACAGCCCCGGTCACGGCAAGGCCCGGCGTCGGTGAACCAGGGGGTACCGGATCCGGGACCGGGTGTGCCAGTGCAGGCGACGCCGTGTCCGGGACGGAAACCGCCGGCTCAGCGCCGCCCGGCACAACGTCAGTGGGCTCGTCGGCGGCTGACACAGCGTCCGCCGTCCACGCGACCGTAGGGGCCGGGAGGATATCCAGAGCCACCTGGGCGCCGTCAAGTGCGGGAACCGGGAAGTCGTCGGCGTCAGTGCATTCGACGGCCGAGACGGCCTTCGCGGCGTCGGCTGCGGGCCCGTAAAGGGTGCAGCCGGCGTCGGCCTGCGCGGCTGTTCCGGACAGCATTAGCCATGCGGCGCCGGCGGCGGCGGCCAGGAGGACGCGGCGCAGGGGGCGGCAGGCGCGGGCCGCGCGGGAGGACGATGCTGCTGGATCCATGCGCGCACCCCCGCTCCCGGACGACTGGATAAGTGCCTACAGGGTAAGTCGGCCCTGAGGGGCGAGTCCAGAGCGGAACTGAAACTGTAGGCATACCGAGACCCGGCGCAGGGGCGGGGCCGGAGGCCGGGGGGACCTGCTCAGCGGGCGTCGTTCGGGTAGCTGACCCCGAGCTGTGCGCGCACGCCGTCGAAGAGCCGCATGGTGTTCAAGGAGTCCTCCAGTGGCATGACCGGGCTTTCGGTGAGCCCGTGCTGGATGCACCGCGTGACTTCGCGGAGCTCGTAGGTGTAGCCCCGCCCCACTACCGTGAACCGCTCGGTCCGGGGATCATCGAAACCGACCCTGACCAGCAGTTCCTTCGGGTTGTTGATGGACCCGGATGTCTGGAGAAAGCCCTTGCTGCCGGCCACGGTGGCCGTGCGGGGTCCATGCGCCAGCAGGGATGAGGTCAGCTGGGCCTGGGCGCCATGGTGGTAGCCCAGGGTCAGGGCGTTCTGGGCGTCGACGCCGTCGTCGTTGAGCCAGCCGGTGGCGCTGACTGTTTGCGGGAAGCCCAGGGTACCGAGCGCCCAGAGCAGCGGGTAGACCGTCAGGTCCAGCAGGGCGCCGCCGCCGTCCCTGGGTGCCCAGAGCCGGGAGCCGGGGGAGTACGGTGCCGGGAAGCCGAGATCGGCTCCGACCCACTTGACCTCTCCGATCTCACCCGAGCCAGCGATCTCGAACGCCCGCTGCATGCTGGGCAGGAACCGGCTCCACACGGCCTCCATGAGGAACAACCCGTTGGCCCGGGCCACCGCGATCAGCTCGGCGGCTTCCCGGGCGTTGATGGTGAGGGCTTTCTCACACAGCACGTGCTTGCCGGCGGTGAGGGCGGCGAGGGCGATCTCGTGGTGGTGGGCGTGCGGCGTGGCGACATAGACGACGTCGACCGCGTCGTCCGCGAGCAGACGCTCGTAACCGCTGGCGCCGTCGTGGTCTCCGTAGGCGCGGACAAAGCCGTAGTCCGCCGCGAACGCGTCGGCGGCTGCCTGGGTGCGGGAACTGACAGCGTACAGTTCGGCATCGGCCAGGAGTTCAAGGTCGCGGGTGACGGCTGCGGCGATGCCGCCGGTGGCGATGATTCCCCACCGCAGCCGGGCGCCGGTGGCGGTGCGGGGGTCCTGGTCGGGCTGGCTGAACAGCCACGGCTTTGCGATGAGGGCAGACATGGTGCCATCTTCTCACCCGCCTGCGGGAGGGTTGGGATTTTGGCTGCGGGAGCTGCGGGAGGGTTGGGGTTTTGGCTGCGGGAGCTGCGGGAGGATCGGTGGGGATCCTCCCGCAGCGCCCCGGTTCACCGTTCGGCGACGTCGAGTTTGTTGCCGATCGGCGTTTCCCGCCCGACCGCCATGCCTGGTCAGGCTGCCTGGTGCGCCCAGCTCTCACACGTGATTCCGACGGGGACGGCGTCGCTCAGCTCGACACTGAAGGAATCATGGGAGTGCCGGGTGACGAGGATGCCCCGGCGCCGCTGCAGCCCCCAGATGCGGAGCGATTCGACGGCAGCATTGATTTGCCGCTCCATGCTCGGGCGGTCCACGGCAGTGAAGGCGATGCGGGAGAAGGGGTGGTTCATAGCAGTTTTCCTAGCGGACTAATTGGAGGGGAAGTTGTAGGAGGCGCCGGAGGCGTGGTGGGTTTCGGGCCAGCGGGAGGTGATGACCTTGCCGCGGGTGTAGAAGGAGACGCCTTCGGGGCCGTAGATGTGCTTGTCGCCGAAGAGGGAAGCCTTCCAGCCGCCGAAGGAGTAGTACGCGACCGGGACGGGCAGGGGCACGTTGATGCCGATCATGCCGACATCCACGGAGCGCTGGAACTTCCGGGCCGCGGCTCCTGAGGAGGTGAAGATCGCGGTGCCGTTGCCGTACGGGTTGGCGTTGATCAGCTTGATGCCGTCCTCCAGGGTGTCGACGCGGACGACGACGAGGACGGGGCCGAAGATTTCCTCGGTGTAAGCGGTCATTTCGGTCTTGACGTGGTCGATCACGGTGGGCCCGACCCAGAACCCGTCCTCGTGGCCGGGGACGACGAGGTCGCGGCCGTCCACGACCATGGCGGCGCCGGCCTGCTCTGCCTCCGTCACCGTTTTGAGGATGAACTGCTTCGAGGCGGGGGTGATGACCGGGCCCATGTCGGCGTCGGATTCGGTGCCGTTCTTGACCTTGACGTCCAGGGCGCGTTCCTTGACCTTCCTCACGAGCAGGTCCGCGGCGTCGCCGACGGCGACGGCGACGGAGATCGCCATGCAGCGCTGCCCGGCGGAGCCGAACGCGGCGGCGGCGACGTGGTCGGCGGCGTTGTCGAGGTCGGCGTCGGGCAGGATGATCGCGTGGTTCTTCGCCCCGCCCAAAGCCTGGACGCGCTTGCCGTGCGCGGTGGCGACCTCGGTGATGTGCTTGGCGACCGGGGTGGAGCCGACGAAGGAGATGCCGTCGACGTCCGGGTGGGTCAGCAGGCCCGAGATCGTCTCGCGGTCCCCGTGCAGGACCTGGAAGACGCCGTCGGGCAGGCCGGCTTGCTGGAACAGCCGGGCCAGCAGCATCGCGGCGGAGGGAACGTTGCCGGAGGGCTTGAGGATGAACGCGTTGCCGGTGGCGATCGCCATCGGAGCCATCCACAGCGGCACCATGACCGGGAAGTTGAACGGCGTGATGCCGGCGACGACGCCGATCGGTTCCCGGAAGGAGAAGACATCGATGCCGGTGGAGACCTGGTCCGAATACTCACCCTTCAGCAGGGTCGGGATGCCGCAGGCGAACTCGATGACTTCCAGGCCGCGGCCGATCTCGCCCTTCGCGTCGGAGAGGACCTTGCCGTGCTCGGCCGTGATCAGCTGCGCGAGCTCGTCGACGTGGTTGGCGACCAGTTCGCGGAACTTGAAGAGCACGGCGGTGCGCTTGGCCAGGGAAATGTCGCCCCAGGACTCCGCGGCCTTCTTGGCGGCCGCGACCGTGGCCTCGAGGTCTTCCCGGCTGGCCAGCCGCAGCTCGCCGGTGACGGCGCCGGTGGCCGGGTTGTAGACCGGCTTCGTTGCCGTTCCGGTGCCTTCTGCCTCGGCGCCGTTGATGAAGTGGTTGATGGTGAGCGTTTCCAGCGTCGTTGTCATGGTTTCCTTGTGCTCAGCCGTGCGATGTGCGTTGGCGGTGGTCCCTAGTCGATGCAGGTTTGTCCTGACATACTTACATGCTAACAACGCTTGCGAATTGGAATCAAGAGGTTTTTCGCGCCGCGTTAACGCACCAAGGATGCCTGGCCGCGGCCAGGCATCCTTGTGAATGCCGCTGGGGCGGGACCAGCGTTAGCCGGTCACGGCCGCCGTGCGGGGCCGGACCTCCTCTTCGGTGAGCCGGCCTTGCTGGAGCCGGAACCGGCGGGCGGTCTTGTTGGCCAGGGTGCGGTCATGGGTGACCACCAGGATGGTGGTGTCGTGGTCCCTGCTGAGCGCGCTGAGCAGCTCGATGATGTGCTCGCCGGTTTGCTCGTCCAGGTTGCCGGTGGGCTCGTCGGCCAGGATCAGTTTGGGTTCGTTCGCCAGGGCGCGGGCGATCGCCACCCGCTGCTGCTCGCCGCCGGAGAGCCGGTTGATGCGGCGGACGTGCTTGTCCGGGTCGAGCTGGACCTGTTCGAGCAGCTGGCGTGCGCGCTCCTTCCGGGCGCCCTTGCGCATCCCGGCAAATTCCATCGGCAGCATCACGTTGTCCAGCGCCGTGAGGTTTGGGATCAGGTTGAACTGTTGAAACACGAATCCGATGTCCCGGCGCCGGTAGTGGGTGAGCTTCGCGTCGGGCATGCCGGCCAGGCTCACGCCGTTGACCACCACGTCGCCGCTGGTGGGCTTGTCCAGCGCGCCCAGCAGGGACAGCAGGGTGCTCTTGCCGCTGCCGCTCTTGCCCACGATCGAGGCCAGCGTGCCCTGTTCGAGTTCGAAGCTGACGTCGTTGACCGGTTTGATGGTCCGGTCGCCGGACTTGAACGTGCGGACCAGGTTCTTGACTTCGATCATGGCTACTCTCCTCGGAGAACTTCGATGGGGCGGATGCGGGCGGTGAGCAGGGCCGGGACAAGTGCCCCGATGATGGCGACGCCGAAGACGGCGGCGATGCCGGTGGCAATCACCTCGGGGGAGGCACTGGCCGTGACGGAGGTCAGCAGCTGGCTGGCCCCGCCGAAGGGGCC
Organism: Arthrobacter sp. PM3; assembly: GCF_003352915.1. Lineage (NCBI taxonomy): Bacteria > Bacillati > Actinomycetota > Actinomycetes > Micrococcales > Micrococcaceae > Arthrobacter > Arthrobacter sp. PM3. The sequence continues at coordinate 2,685,225 of NZ_CP022314.1, forward strand.
GCCTTGGCCGCCGGGGAAGCCGCCGCCCGCGAAACCGCCGGCGCCGCCACGCTGGCCGGTGGCCGCGCTCGTGATGCCGGTGGCGCTGCTGCTGGAACTGATCAGGGCGCTGGCGATCCCGCCGCTGGCAAAGGACGCGATGGCGGCGCCCACCACACTGCCGAGGGCCACCAGGACCAGGGCCTCCAGCACGAACTGCAGCCCGATGGTGCGGTTGGGGGCGCCGATGGCTTTCAGGACGCCGATCTCGCGGCGGCGTTCGCGGACCAGCATGATCATGATCAGCAGGATGATCAGGCCGGCGGTGGCCAGGGCGGCGGCGAACGCGATGAAGGAAATGTTCTTGACGCTGTCCAGCGAACTGACGGCGGTCTGCAGGTTCCGCTGGCCCTGGGTGACGTCGGCCTTGTCGGCGCCGAGCGCGGCCTGCAGGGCGGCCTTGGCGGCGTCCACGTTCTCCATGCTGTTGACCGTGACGATCATGGTGGACAGTTCGCCCGGCAGGGCTGCGAGGGTCTGCGCGGTGGGCAGCGTGACGTAGAGGGCGTTGTTGCCGAACGCGGTGCCGGCGTCGAACAGCCCCTTGACCGTGAAGGTCTTCTCGCCGATGGTGAAGGTCGAGCCGACGCTGAGGCCGTTCTTCGTGGCCAGCGTGGTGCCAAGCAGGGCGCCCGTGGATTCGGCCGTGTAGTCGCCCAGGCCCGAGCCCTGCGTCAGGGTCAGCGCCTTGCCGGTGGAGTCGATCTCGGCGCCGATGCCGGTGGCGGTGACGGGCAGCGAGAAGGTCCGGGCGGTGCCGCCGGTGGTTCCGTTACTGGTGCTGCCGGTGGCCTGGTTGCGGTTGCCGAGGGTGCCGGCGTCGACGGCGGCCGTGAGGCTCGTGGTCACGGTGGTGGCCGACTGGCCGCCCGGGCGGCCTCCGCCGGGTCCGGCCTGGCCGGTGGAGGACTGGGTGGCGGCCTCGGCGGCGTTGCGCAGGCGCAACGCCTTGGTGCCGACCACGCTGGTGACGTTGGGAACGGCCGCCGCGGTGGCGGCCTGGTCAGCGGTCAGCGGCTCGCCGCCGCCTTCGAAGCCCTGGCCGCCGGCCGGGTTCACGGTTAGGACGGTGCCCACCGAGGCGTTGAGTTCGGCGACCTTGCCGGTGACGGCCTGGTTGGCCACGAGCATGGCCAGGGCAAGTCCGATTGCGACGGCCAGCACGGCCACGACGGCGGCGGTCCTGACCTTGTTTCGAAAGGCGTTGCCTACACTCCGGGCAAGAACGCTCACGGTACTCCTAATTTTTCTTGGGTGTCTCTTGCCGGGCGGACTGCCGGCGGCTGCTCCCACAGTGGTACGGGCTGCTGTGCGGATCTCCCGCCGAAGCTATGGATCCGCTGTGAACCGCCTTGCAACGCAAGAGCCCCGGCCCTCCCGCGCGTGCGGGGGAGCCGGGGCTCTGGAGCCTGGCCGGCGCCGGTGGAAGCGGCGCCGGGTCAGGAACTGTGTGTCAGGAGCTGCCTGTCAGGAACTACTGCTTGGTGATCGGGCCGAGGACCGGATCGTTGACGTAGGCCGTGTGGACGTTCTCCGCCGTCACGATGACCGGCTTCAGCAGGTACGCCGGGACGACCTTGTTGCCATTGTTGTAGGACTTGTCGTCGTTGATCTCCGGCTTCTTGCCTGCCTGGATGTCGTTGACCATGGTGATCGCGTGCTCAACGAGCGCGTTGGTGTCCTTGTTGATGGTGGAGTACTGCTCGCCCGCCATGATGGACTTGACCGATTCAACCTCGGAGTCCTGGCCAGTGACAACCGGGATCGGCTTGCCGGCGGCCTTGACGGAGGTGATGATGGCGCGTGCCAGGGTGTCGTTCGGGGACAGCACGCCGTCCAGCGGGGCGGAGCCGTAGGTTCCGGCGAGCAGGGTGTCCATGCGCTTCTGGGCGTTCTCGGCCTTCCAGCCCTGGGTAACGGCCTGTTCGAAGGTCGTCTGGCCGGAGAGGACCTTCAGGGTGCCGTCGTCCATCTTCGGCTTCAGGACGCTCATGGCGCCGTCGAAGAAGACCTTCGCGTTGGCGTCATCCGGGGAGCCGGCGAAGAGTTCGATGTTGTACGGGCCTTCCGGCTTCTTGGCCTTCATGCCGTCCAGCAGGGCCTGGCCCTGGAGTTCGCCGACCTTGAAGTTGTCGTAGGCCACGTAGTAGTCGACGTCCGGGGTGTTCAGGAGCAGGCGGTCATACGCGATGATCGTGGCGCCGGCGTCCTTGGCCTGCTTGAGCTGGGTGCCCAGCTGCGCGCCGTCGATGGCGCCGACGATGATGACCTTGTCGCCCTTGGTGATCATGGCGCTGATCTGGTTCTGCTGGTCCGATACGCCGCCGTTGGCGAACTGGACGTCCGGCTTGTAGCCGGCCTTGGTGAGGCCGTCGTTGAACAGCTGCTCCGCGAGGACCCAGTTTTCCGAGGTCTTCTGCGGGAGCGCGACGCCGATCGAGGAGCCCTTGGGGAACGCCTCGCCGCCGGTGGTGGAACCGCTGGAGGTTCCGGTGTCCGAACGGCCGCAGGCTGTCAGCGCCAGTGCCGCAATAGCAGCGATCGCTGCTGCCTTTCCTGCTTTACCAATCATTCGCATTGCTTGGTTCACTTTCTTTTGGTGGTGTGCTGAGAAATCGGGGGATTGTGGACCGCGGGAGCCGCTCAGGCTCCTTCGGAGATAACCGCTTTGGTCTGGGTGGTTTCGTCGGCTTTGATTTCGCTGCTGCGGCCGAAGTTCTTCATCAGCATGCCGATGACGGACTTCTTGCCCTGGGTCTTGTTGTAGACGTCGAACGCGACGGCGATCAGGAGCACGAGGCCCTTGATGATCTGGGTGAGGTCGGCGCCGACGCCCAGCAGCTGCAGGCCGTTGTTCAGCACAGCCATGACGAGGCCGCCGATGATCGAACCGATCACGGTGCCCACGCCGCCGGTCACGGCGGCGCCGCCGATGAACACGGCCGCGATGGCGTCCAGTTCCCAGCCGACGCCGTCGAACGGTCCCGAGGCGGTGGAGCGGCCGACGAAGATCATGCCGGCGAGGCCGGCGAGGACGGACATGTTCATCATGACCAGGAAGTTGACCTTCTTGGACTGCACGCCGGAGAGCTCGGCGGCGTGCCGGTTGCCGCCGACGGCGTAGATGTGGCGGCCGATCACGGTCTTGGACGAGATGAAGCCGTAGATCAGGATCAGGACGGCGAGGATCAGGCCCGGGATCGGGAAGGACGTGCCCGGCCGGCCGGTGGCGAACAGGTACGTGGCGTAGAGGATGGCGCCGCAGATCAGGATGAGCTTGACGACGCTGATCCAGGCTTCGGGGACCTCGGCGCCGAGGGCCTTGGCATTGCGGCGCGAGCGGATCTCACTGACGATCACGAAGGCGACGGCGGCCAGGCCCAGAAGCAGGGTCAGGTTGTTGTAGCCGGTCTTCGGGCCGATCTCGGGCAGGTAGCCGGAGCCGATGTACTGGAAGTCGCCCGGGACCGGGATGGTGTTGGACTTGCCGACGAACTGGTTGGCGCCACGGAAGATCAGCATGCCCGAGAGCGTGACGATGAACGCGGGGATGCCGACGTAGGCGACCCAGAAGCCCTGCCAGGCGCCGATGGCGACGCCCAGGAGCAGCCCCATCAGGATGCCGATGTACCAGGGCAGGCCCCAGTCACGGATGAAGAGGGCCACGCAGACGCCCACGAACGCCGCGACCGAACCGACGGAGAGGTCGATGTGGCCGGCGATGATCACCAGGACCATGCCGATGGCGAGAATCAGGATGTAGGAGTTGCCGTTGAAGAGGTTGATGACATTGCCCGGCGTGAGCGTGCGGCCCTCCGTGAAAATCTCGAAGAACACGATCAGCGCCACGAGGGCGAAGATCATGCCGAATTGACGGGTGTTGCCGCCAAAGAGCTTCTTGAGCGCGTTCATTGTTTCAGTCCTTGTTTCCGGATAGTTCGGCTAGCTCTGGATGGTCCCAGAGGGCGAGGCGGTTTTGCGGGCGGACGTCATGAGTTTCATGAGGTTTTCCTGGCTGGCTTCGTCCTTGTTCAGCACGCCGGTGATGGCGCCTTCGAAAATCGTGTAGATCCGGTCCGACAGGCCCAGTAGTTCGGGCAGCTCCGAGGAGATCACGATCACGGCCTTGCCCTGGTTGGCCAGCCGCTGGATGATGCCGTAGATCTCGTACTTGGCCCCGACGTCGATCCCGCGGGTCGGTTCGTCCAGGATCAGCACGTCCGGGTCGGTGAACATCCACTTGGCCAGCACCACTTTCTGCTGGTTTCCGCCGGAGAGCTTCGCGACGCCTTCCTCGACCGAGGGAGTCTTGGTCCGCAGCGACTTCCGGTACTCCTCGGCGACGGCGTATTCCTTGTTGGCGTCGACCACGAAGTGCTTGCTGATCTTGCGCAGGTTCGCCGAGACCGTGGTGGCCTTGATGTCATCGAGCAGGTTCAGGCCCAGGGTCTTCCGGTCCTCCGTGACGTACCCGAGCCCGGCGTCGATCGCCTGGCGGACGTTCTTGAGCTGGAGCTCCTTGCCGTCCTTGTAGAGGTGGCCGGAGATGAACCGGCCGTAGGAGCGCCCGAACACGGACCGGGCCAGCTCGGTGCGGCCGGCACCCATGAGCCCGGCGAATCCGACGATCTCTCCCCGGCGTACGAAGAAGGACGAGTTCTTGCACACCAGCCGGTCCTGGATTGCCGGGTGGCCCACGGTCCAGTCCTTCACCTCCAGGAGCACCTCACCGATCTTCGGCTCGTGGTCCGGGAACCGGGATTCCAGCGTCCGGCCCACCATGCCCTTGATGATCCGGTCCTCGTCGACACCGTCGGCCTTGACGTTCAGGGTCTCGATCGACTTGCCGTCGCGGATGATGGTGATCTCGTCGGCGATCTGTTCGATCTCGTTGAGCTTGTGGGAAATGATGATCGAGGTGATGCCCCGGCCCTTCAGGCCCAGCATCAGATCCAGCAGGTGCTGGGAATCGGATTCGTTCAGCGCCGCCGTGGGCTCGTCCAGGATCAGGAGCTTGACCGACTTGTTCAGGGCTTTGGCGATCTCGACCAGCTGCTGCTTGCCGACGCCGATCTCCTTGATGGGGGTGTCCGGGTCCTCCCGCAGGCCCACCCGGGCCAGCAGTTCGGTGGCCCGGGTGCGGGCCTCGGCCCAGTCGATCACGCCGCGCTTGGTGGGCTCGTTGCCGAGGAAGATGTTCTCGGTGATGGACAGTTCCGGGATGAGCGCGAGTTCCTGGTGGATGATCACGATCCCGGCGTGCTCGCTGGCACGGATGTCCTTGAACTCCTGGACCTCGTTCTGGTACACGATGTCCCCGCTGTAGCTGCCATAGGGATACACCCCGGACAGGACCTTCATCAGGGTGGATTTCCCGGCACCGTTCTCACCGCAGATCGCATGGATCTCACCGGCCTTCACCCGCAGGTTCACATCGGCCAAAGCTTTAACGCCGGGAAATTCCTTGGTGATGGAACGCATCTCGAGGATGAGCGGATCGCTGTGCGTGTTGAGGGACGTCATCTGCCCTTACGCCTCCAATGCATGACTTCGTTGTCCGCCCCTGCAAACCGCAGGGTCGTCTGATGGAAAAGTAAACTGGATCACAGCCCTTGTCGTCAAGTCTTTAACGCAACGGCCCGATAACGAATGGTCAGTTCCGCCGGATTCCGGCGTGCTGGAAGACCAGCGCCGTGGCTCCGAGGGCCTCGGCGCGGTCGCCGAGCGAGGACATGGTGAGGGTGGTTGTCTCGCCAATCACGGGCACGGCGTGGCGGATCAGGCCCCGCCGGATCGGGTCCAGGAGCAGCTCGCCGAGCCCTGCCAGCGGTCCGCCGACCACGATGACCTCCGGGTTGATCAGGTTGGCTACATTGCCCAGGGCGCGGCCGACGGCGAGGCCGGCGTCGTCCACCACCCGGAGCGTCGCGGAGTCCCGTTCCAGCGCCTTGCGGACAATGTCCCCGGGGGTGAGCGGCTTGTCCTCGCCGCGGCTCAGGAGCTCGATCATGGTGGTGGTGGAGGCGATGGTTTCCAGGCAGCCGCGGTTTCCGCAGCGGCAGATCAGGCCGTGCTCGTGGATGGTGGCGTGGCCGATTTCACCGGTGATGCCGACGTTGCCGTAGTAGGGGGCTCCGTTGAGGATCAGCCCCGCGCCGATGCCGGAGCCGATCTTGAGGAACATGAGGTTGCTGACGCCGCTGTGCGGTCCCCACGTGACCTCGGAGAGGGCGCCCAGGTTGGCGTCGTTGTCCACGAAAACGGGGAGATTCAGGGCTTCTTCGAGGCGTTTGAGGATGTTGATGCCGACCCATTCGGGCAGGATCGCGCCCTGCGCCACGGTGCCGGTGCGCCGGTCGATGGGGCCGGGAATTCCGACGCCGGCGCCCACCAGGGCGCTGCGCTCCACGGCGCTGTCGGCGAGCAAGCGGTCCAGCACGCCGACGGCGGCCTGGATGCCTTCCTCGGCGTGGTGGCCGAGGGGGAGCAGTACGGATTCCTCGGCGATCACGTGGTAACTGAGCGAGGCCAGCACCACGCGCAGGTGGCGCCGGCCAAAGTCGATGCCGACGGCGACGGCCCCGTTGCTGTTGAGCCGGACGTTCAGTGCCCGCCGGCCGGAGCTGGTGATCGGTTCGGTGGAGGCCAGCCCGGCGTCCTGCATGATCTTGACGATGTTGGAGACCGTGGCGGTGGAAAGTCCGGTCTGGCGGGCCAGTTCGGCCTGGGTGGAAGGACCGGCGAGGAGGCATTCGATGATCCGCTGCTGGTTCAGATGCCGGAGTGCGGACTGCGAGCCCGGGTTCTTGGTTCGGCTCCTCGTTGAGCGCGTTGGTGAGGGCATGCTATGAAGCGTGACGCATCCGCGGCTTGTAGTCAAGAAGTTAACGCATTGATAACGGCCCCGTGGAATTCCGGACCCGCGACGGGCGGTCTGCCTGTCCGTTTTCCGCCGCGGGGACGTTCCGCCCTGCCGGCGGCCCGTCCGGGCGGAAATGCACCAAACCGGGCGGGCCGGGCCGGGGCTACGCTGAAGCACGAGAGTCCGCAGCGAACCTGCGGAGGCGTCCGGAAAATCTTGAGGTGGTAAAGGTGCTGCTGGCCCTGATGCAGGCGAACTCGGCCGTGCTGGACATAACGGCGAACTGCGCGGCGGTCGAGGGCGCGGCGCGGGCGGCGTCCGCCGCGGGCGCCCGGCTGCTGCTCACCCCGGAGCTCTTTCCGGTGGGCTACGCGCCGCGCCGGCTGCGGGCAGACCTGGACCCCGGCGCGCTGCCCGCGCTCCGGGAGCAGCTGGCGGGCATCGCCCGGCGCCACGGCATTGCCCTGGTCTACAGCCTGCCCGCCGTGACGCCCGCAGGGGAGTGGCACATCACCGCAACCCTGCTGGACGAATCCGGGGATGAGCTGCTCAGCTACGCGAAAGTGCACCTGTTCGGCCCCGACGAGCGCGCGGCGTTCGCGCCGGCGGCGGCCGCTCCCGGCGTCGTGGATTTCCACGGGATCACAACGTCACTGGTCATTTGCTACGACATCGAGTTTCCCGAGGCGGCGCGGGCCGCGGCCGTGCGCGGCGCCGAACTGCTGTTGGTGCCGACGGCCCTGGCCGGCGGATTCGACGCCGTCCCGAAGGTGCTGGTCCGGGCCAGGGCGCTGGAGAACCAGCTGACGGTGGCCTACGCCAACCACACCGGGGTGGAGGAAGCATACGACTTCCACGGCGGCAGCATCGTCGCCGGCCCGGACGGCTCGGTCCTGGCCGAGGCCGGGCCCGGTGCGGAACTGCTGTTCGCCGAACTCGGCGGGGCGGGGCCCGGGACTGACGCTATCGGGGCGGACGACGCCGATGCGGCGGTGGCCTACCTGCGCGACCGCCGCCCGGAGCTCTACCGTTCCTGGGGCGTCTGAGCGTCCTGGCGCCCGATGTCCGTGTACTGCAGCGCGATCCACAGTTCCGCGCGGGACTGGGCCCGGTTGAGGTCCAGGCCCAGCAGCTCGGCGACGATGCCGATCTGCCGGCGGACGCTGTTGCGGTGCAGTCCCGTCGTCTTCGCGGTGGCGTCCCAGCTGCCGTTTTCGCCCAGCCAGGCGCGCAGGACACCCAGCAGGCCGTCCCGGCGCTCCGGTTCCAGCTCCAGGACCGGTGCCAGCAACCGGGTCGCCAGCAGGGTACCGGCTTCGGTGCCCAGCAGGCCGGCCACGGACCAGGTCACCTCGTCCGCCCGGACGCTCCGGCGGCTGGTCAACACCCGGTTCCGCAGCGAGGAGGCGCGCTGATAGGCCTCCGGCAGGCTCTCGAATTCGGTGCCGCTGCCAACCACGAGGCGCCAGCCGAGCCGTTCCACCTCGGCGAGCAGGGCGTCGTCGACCTTTAACCGGGTAACGGCGGCAAAGCCGTAGTCGGTCAGCTCCACGAGTTTGGTGTCGAACAGCCGGCGCCATTCCAGCAGCTCCCGGACCTGCCCCTCGCCGGCGCGGCGCTGCCCGCCGCCGGCCTGGCCGCCCGCGCCGTCGTTGTCCAGCCGGATGCCCTGGACAACGCGCAGCTGGGCGGACCGGGTGGAGGAGGTGCTTTGTGCCAGCAGGTCCTTCAGTCCGGTGATGTGCCGTGCTGTGCCGGAGGCCGTGGTTTCCGGGTGTAGCAGCAGCGCCGTGGCCAGCTGGCTGGGTGCCAGGGAGCCGCTGGTGCGCTGCCGGACCAGCAGTTCCAGCAGCCCGACGGCGGTGGAGACAACGCTGTTTTGCGCCGGGGTCAGCGGGACGTCCGTGCCCAGGACGAGGGCGCCGAGGTTGGCGTCCCGGGTGCTCCGCAGCGGGTACCCGAAGACCAGCGCCGAGCCTGCGGCGTCGAACGAGTCTGTTTCCACCCGGGGACCGCTGCCGCTGAGCAGCCGCGCCAGCAGCGGCTGCAGGGCGGCGGAATCCGCACCGGGAAAAGCGCCCGGGCCTGCCGGGGCGGCCGATCCGCGGGCGCGCACCCGCCCGTCGGCGCCGACCAGTACGGCCCAGACCGGGACGCGCCGCGCCAGGGCCGCCAGGAGTTCGTGTTCGGGGCGTGCGGACAGGACGGCGCGCATGAGCTGCCGGTTGGTGTCGGCCAGTTGCCGGAAGGTCCTGGCGTTGTCCGACTCGAGGAGCCGGGAGAACTCGAGCCCGAGTGCGGCGAACGGGAGGCTCCCCGGAATGGAAACCAGGGTCAGGCCGTGCCGCCGGCACGCCTGCAGCACGGTGTCCGGCACGGCGTCGAAGTAAGGTTCCAAGCCAAAGCCGAGGGCGCCGACCCGGGCCGCGACCAGGCGCTGCACGTAGGCGTCCACGGCTTCCGCGCTGCCGCCTTCGGCCACGAACGGCAGGCCGGCCGTGAGCAGGAATTCGCCGTCGAGCAGGTAGGGGGTGGGGTTATCCAGCTCGCTCGGCTCGACCCAGCGCAGCCGGTCGCCGCCGTTGCCGGCGTCGTGCAGGACCTCGAGTGCCGGCAGCTGGCGGAGGAACTGTGCCAGCGTGACGAAGCCGAGCCGCTCGGCGTCCTCAGCAGCCACTGCCGGCTCCCTGCGAGCGGACCGCCCGGGCCGCCGACTCCGGTGCATTTGGTCTCATGGATGAAGCCTACAGGTCATTTTGCACCACCATGAGAGGTGGCTCACAAGCCTAGGGTGGTCAGGGGAATCCGACCACTACTGAAGATAAGGACGTCGACGATGACTGTGCCAACTCTGCTCAGGGAACACCCGCCGGCTCCCGCCGGCCGTCCCGGGCTCGCCGCCCAGCTCCTGCGCCGCAAGCCGATCGGGCAGCTGGTCAGCGAGGCCGAAACCGGACACGGCGGCACGCGCCTGGTCCGCAGCTTCGGCGTGCTGCAGCTGACCATGATCAGCGTCGGCGCCACGCTCGGCACCGGGATCCTGGTCATCCTGGGCGAATCGGTGCCGCTCGCCGGGCCGGCCATCTGGATCTCCTTCGCCATCGCCGGCTTCGCCGCGCTGCTCTCCGCGGTGTCCTATGCGGAGATGGCCGGCCTGGTGCCTGCCGCCGGGTCCAGCTACTCCTACACCTACGCCACCATGGGCGAGGGCATGGCGTGGATCTGCGGCTGGTGCCTGGTGCTCGAGTACGCCGTCTCCGTGGCCGCCGTCGCCGTGGGTGCGGGCCAGTACGTCAATGAGGCGCTGGCGGTCGCCGGCCTGGCGTTGCCGGACGCCCTTTCGCAGCCGCCGGGGGCCGGTGGGCTGCTGAACGTGCCCGCGATCGTGATCGTGGTCCTTGCCATGGTGCTTCTGGTCCGAGGCGCCAAGGAGAGCGCCTGGATCAATACCGCGATTGTCCTGGTCAAGGTCGGCATCCTGCTGTTCTTTTGCGCCGTGGCCTTCACGGCGTTCAACGGCGGGCACTTCGAACCCCTCATGCCGATGGGCGCCGCCGGCGTCTCGGCCGCGGCGTCCCGGGTCTTCTTCTCCTACATCGGCTTCGACGCCGCGTCCACGGCCGGCGAGGAAGCCCGAAACCCGAAAAGGGACCTCCCTCGGGCCATCCTGCTGTCCATGCTGATCGTCACGAGCATCTACGTGCTTGTCGCCGTCGCCGCCATCGGCGCCCGCCCCTGGGGCTGGTTCGACGGCACCGAAGCGGCCCTCGTGAAGATCCTCGAGGAAATCACCGGCCAGCCGTGGGTCGGCGTGGTGTTCGCCGTCGGGGCCGTGCTCGCGATCGCCAGCATCGTGCTGACCGTCCTCTACGGGCAGACCCGGATCCTGCTGTCGATGTCGCGCGACGGGCTCGTCCCGAAGGTCTTCGGCCGGGTCTCGGCCCGGACCGGAACGCCCGTCGCCGGAACCCTGATCGTGGGCACCGCCGTCGCGCTGACCGCCGGACTCGTGCCGCTCGGCGCCCTCGCGGACGCCACCAGCATCGGCACTCTCTTCGCCTTCGCGCTGGTCAACGTGGCCGTCATCTACCTGCGGCGGACGCGTCCGGAGCTCACCCGGAGTTTCCGCGTCCCGCTCTTCCCGCTGACCCCGATCCTGGGCGCCCTCATGTGCGCCTACCTCATGGCCAACCTCGGCGCCGAGACCTGGGCGGTCTTCGGTGTCTGGATGCTCGTGGGCCTCGCCGCCTACTTCGGCTACGGCCGGAAGAATTCCAGGGTGGCCGCCCTGGGCCACGAGGAATACCGTGAACTATCAGCCCGCCAGCCCGCCACCACCACAACCCCGGAACTGAAGGCAGACATCTCATGACCATCGCCACCGAACTGCCGGCCAACGCACCGGCCTCCACCCAGGCCCCCGCGCCGGGTTCAGCCCAGGCTTCCGCCCAGGCTCCCATCACCATGCTGAACCCGGACTTCCCGTTCAGCTACGACCACTACCTGGCCCACCCCGACGGCCTCGGCTCCGTGCCGGCGGAACTGTACGGGACGGAAGTCGCCGTCGTCGGCGCCGGCCTGTCCGGGCTGGTGACCGCCTACGAACTCATGAAGCTGGGCCTGAAACCGGTGGTCTATGAGGCCGACAGGATCGGCGGGCGCCTGCGGACCGCCAGCTTCCCGTCCGCGCCGGGCGTCGTCGCGGACCTGGGCGGCATGCGCTTCCCGGTTTCCGGCAAAGCCTTCTACCACTACGTGGACCTGCTCGGGCTCCAGACCCAGGACTTCCCCAATCCGCTGGCCTCGGCGACCTCCAGCACGGTCATTGAACTCGCGGGCCGGAAGCACTACGCGCAGACCGCGGCGGACCTGCCGCCGTTTTTCCTCGAGGTGGCCCAGGCGTGGAAGGCGGCCGTGAACGACGGCGCCCGGTTCGCCGAGATGCAGGAGGCCATCCGCGCCCGGGACACGGCCCGGATCAAGGAACTGTGGAACGCGCTGCTGCCGGTGCTGGACGAACAGACGTTCTACGGCTTCATCGCCGGCAGCGACGCCTTCAAGGAGGCCGGCTTCGCCCACCGCGAGGCCTTCGGCCAGGTCGGGTTCGGCACCGGCGGCTGGGACACCGACTTCCCCAACTCCATTCTCGAAATCCTCCGCGTCGTCTACACCGACGCCGATGACCGGCACCGGCTCATCGCCGGCGGCGCGCAGCGGCTCCCCGAGGCACTGTGGGAGCACGCGCCGTCGGGCATGGCGCACTGGCCGGACGGCACCTCCCTGGCGTCGCTGCACGCGGGTGCCCCGCGCGGTGCCGTGGACCGGATTGCCCGCGACGGCGACGCCGACTTCCGGATCCGGGAACGCTGGGGCCGCGAGTCCGCGTATCCGGCCGTGGTGACCACGTGCCAGTCCTGGCTGCTGTCCACCCGGATCCACACGGACGAATCCCTGTTCCCGGCCGAGCTGTGGACGGCGATCGAACGCTCGCACTACATGCAGTCTTCCAAGACCTTCGTCATGGTGGACCGCCCGTTCTGGAAGGACATTGACCCGGACACCGGCCGCGAGGTGATGTCGATGACGCTGACCGACCGGCTGAACCGGGCCACCTACCTGCTGGACAACGGCCCGGACCAGCCCGCCGTCATCCTGCTGTCTTACACCTGGAACGACGACGCCCTGAAGTGGCTCGCCCTCGACGCGGAGGAACGGGTGAAGCTCATGCTGCACTCGCTCGAGCAGATCTACCCCGGCGTGGACATCGCCAGCCACATCGTGGGCCAGCCGATCACCGTCTCCTGGGAGGCGGACCCGAACTTCATGGGAGCCTTCAAGGCCAACTTGCCCGGGCACTACCGTTACCAGCAGCGGCTGTTCACGCACTTCAAGCAGGACGGCCTGCCCGCCGAGCAGCGCGGGATCTTCCTGGCCGGTGACGATGTCTCGTTCACCGCCGGGTGGGCCGAGGGGGCCGTCACCACCGGCCTGAACGCGGTCTGGGGCGTGGTCAACCACCTCGGCGGCCGGACCCCGGCGGGGAATCCGGGCCCGGGCGAACTGTTGCCCGAGCTGGGCCCGGTCGCCCTGGACTGACGCCGCTCCCGGCCGGCCGGGCCGGGGAGTGCAGCCCGCCCCGGCTGCGCCGGCCGGGGAGTGCGTGCTATCCGGCGGCGTGCATGTCCCGGTGCATATTCATGTGCGCGCGGGCCAGTTCCCGGTAGTGCGCGGCGTTCTGCCGGACGCCCGCGAACTCCTCGTCGCTGAGCCCGCGCCGGACCTTGGCCGGCACGCCGGCAACGAGCGAGCGCGGCGGGATGACGGTGCCCTCGAGCACCACCGCGCCGGCCGCCACGAGCGAGCCCGTCCCGATCACGGCACCGTTGAGGATCGTGGCGCTCATGCCGATCAGGCAGTCGTCCTCCACGGTGCAGCCGTGCACCACGGCGCTGTGGCCGACGCTGACCCCGGCCCCCACGGTGCAGGGGAACCCGGGGTCAGCGTGCAGCACCACGTTGTCCTGCAGGTTGCTGCCCGCACCCACGGAGATGGCGGCGGTATCGGCGCGGACGGACACGCCGTAGAAGGCGCTCGAGTCCGCGGCCAGGGTGGCGTTGCCGATCACCGACGCCGTGGGCGCGACGAAGGCGGAATCATGGACGGCCGGGGTCTCGCCGGCGAAAGGGTATAGGGGAGCCATGCCTCCAGCCTAGGACACGGGTCAGTCCGGGGCGCGGAGGACCGTGAAGCCCTCCGCCGTGCCCGCGCTGTCGCCGATGCGCTCGCCGGCACCCTCGCCGGTGCTGCGGGGGCCGGCGGCGGGAAGGACGACGGCGATCGGCGCGCCGGATTCGGCCACCCGCCCGAGTTCCCGGACGACGTCGTCCCACTGCTCCGGCGGCAGCCCCGCCAGGGCGTCCACCGCCCAGACGGAAGAGAACGCCGCATCGGCGAACGGCAGCGACGCCGGGCCCGCGACGCTGGCCTCCAGACCGTGGGCCCGTGCGGCGTGGATGTTTTCCTCGGAGAGGTCGACCCCGGTGAAGTGGATGCCCGACTGCACAAAGTGCAGCCCGTCGGCGCCCGCGCCGCAGTCGAGACCCAGCACCGCGTGCCGGCCCTCGGACTTCAGCAGCGCCACGAACGACTCGAGCCGGTCTTTCCGGATGGTTTCCATAGCACTAGCCATAGCACTAATCAGGCACCGGTATAAGGACCGGTTTCAGTTAAAGACAACCGTCCGGTTTCCGTCGAGCAGGACGCGGTGCTCGGCGTGCCACTGCACGGCCTGGGCGAGGGTCCGGCCCTCCACGTCGCGGCCCATCTGGACGAACTGCTCGGCGGTGCGCCGGTGGTCCACCCGGATGACTTCCTGTTCGATGATCGGCCCTTCGTCCAGGGCCGCCGTGACGTAGTGCGCTGTGGCGCCGATGAGCTTCACGCCCCGGGCATGCGCCTGGTGGTACGGCTTGGCACCCTTGAAGGAGGGAAGGAACGAGTGGTGGATGTTGATGGCCTTGCCCGTGAGGTCGTTGCAGAGCTCGTCGGAGAGGATCTGCATGTACCGCGCCAGGACGGTGAGCTCGACGTCGTGTTCCTTCATCAGGGCGCGGAGGGCGTCCTCGGCCTGGCCCTTGGTGTCCGGGGTGACGGGGATGTGGTGGAACGGGATGCCGTAGAACTCCGCCAGGCCCTCGAGGTCACGGTGGTTGGACACGATCGCCGGGATCTCGATCGGCAGGGTGCCGGAGCGCTGCAGGAACAGGAGGTCGTTAAGGCAGTGCGCCGAGGTGCTGGCCATCAGCAGGGTGCGTACCTTCCGGCCGGCCGGGTTCAGGCTCCACTGCATCCCGAAGGCCTGCGCCACCGGCTCCAGCGCCGCCTGCAGCTCGGCCTGGGACGCCGCCGTCGTTGCCTCCACCCGCATGAAGAACGTGCCGGTGCCGTGGCTGCCGTACTGCTGGGAGTCCGTAATATTGCAGCCCGCCACGAGCAGGGCGCCGGCGACGGCGTGCACGATGCCGGGCCGGTCAGGGCAGGACAGGGTCAGGATGTAGGAAGCAGTCAGGAACTCGTTATTCACGAAGAACAGCCTACCTGCGCTTCAGCGGCGGTTTTGTAAGCGTTTTGGTACTGTTAACCCGTCGCAACTGGCGTTGGATGGCTAACCATCAGGGAGCGGCACTCACGAAGACCACGGATCGTACGCCTGGGCCGAGGGTCATGTCTTACCGGTTGGCAGCACCCCCGCTGCCGGGCCGTTGCCGGTGCCCCGCAGGGTGCCAACCGCCGCTGGTGCGGACCGCGTTCAAGCGGCCCGTAATCAAAGGACGGCGCAACGGGCGAGCCGGTAGCCTGACCAATAGCCGTACCCGCTGCCTACCAGGAGTTCCTCGTGACTACTACCACCGCTACCTCAGCTGCCGTGAGCAACCAGCCGCTGGCCGAACTCGACCCTGAAATCGCCGCCGTCCTGGACCAGGAACTTGGCCGCCAGCGCGGCACCCTGGAGATGATCGCCTCCGAAAACTTCGCCCCGCGCGCCGTCATGGAAGCACAGGGCTCCGTCCTGACCAACAAGTACGCCGAGGGCTACCCGGGACGCCGTTACTACGGCGGCTGCGAATACGTCGACGTCGCCGAGCAGCTCGCGATCGACCGTGTCAAGGCTCTCTTCGGCGCTGGGTATGCCAACGTCCAGCCGCACTCCGGCGCGCAGGCCAACGCCGCCGCGCTCCACGCCATGATCACCCCCGGCGACAAGATCCTGGGCCTGTCCCTGGCCCACGGCGGCCACCTCACCCACGGCATGAAGCTGAACTTCTCCGGCAAGCTCTACGACGTCGCCGCCTACCAGGTCGAGGAAGACACCTTCCGGATCGACATGGACAAGCTGCGCGAGCAGGCCATCGCCGAAAAGCCCCAGGTCATCATCGCCGGCTGGTCCGCCTACCCCCGGCACCTCGACTTCGCCGCGTTCCGCTCGATCGCCGACGAAGTCGGCGCCCTGCTCTGGACCGACATGGCGCACTTCGCCGGCCTCGTGGCCGCCGGACTGCACCCGAGCCCGGTCCCGCACTCCGACGTCGTGACCTCCACCGTGCACAAGACGCTCGCCGGCCCGCGCTCCGGCGTCATCCTGGCCAAGGAGGAATGGGCCAAGAAGCTGAACTCCGCCGTGTTCCCCGGCCAGCAAGGCGGCCCGCTCATGCACGTGATCGCCGCGAAGGCCGTGGCCTTCAAGATCGCCGGCACCGAGGAATTCAAGGAGCGCCAGGAGCGCGTCCTTGAAGGCGCCAAGATCATCGCCGAACGCCTCGGCCAGGCCGACGTCGCCGAGGCCGGCGTCTCGGTCCTCACCGGCGGCACCGACGTGCACCTGGTCCTGGTGGACCTGCGCAACTCCCAGCTGGACGGCCAGCAGGCAGAGGACCTCCTGCACTCCGTGGGCATCACCGTCAACCGCAACGCCGTGCCGTTCGACCCCCGCCCGCCAATGGTCACCTCCGGCCTGCGCATCGGCACCCCGGCCCTGGCCACCCGCGGCTTCGGCGCCGAGGAATTCACCGAGGTCGCGGACATCATCGCCACCGCCCTGAAGGCCGGCGCGTCCACCGACGTCGAGTCCCTGCAGGCCCGCGTGGACAAGCTCGCCGCCGACTTCCCGCTGTACCCGCAGCACGAGCAGTGGTAGCCCATGACTTCCACTGAGACAGCACGATCTGCTAAGACGACCGCTCAGGTTCTTGACGGCAAGGCCACCGCCGCCGCCATCAAGGCCGAGCTGACCGGACGCGTGGCCGCACTCAAGGCCAAGGGCATCACCCCCGGACTCGGAACCATCCTGGTGGGCTCCGACCCCGGCAGCACCTGGTACGTGGCCGGCAAGCACAAGGACTGCGCCGAGGTCGGCATCACGTCCATCCGCCGCGACCTGCCCGAGGAAACCACCCAGGACGAACTCCTGGCCGTGGTCCGCGAGCTCAACGACAACCCGGCCTGCACCGGCTACATCGTCCAGCTGCCGTTGCCCAAGCACATCGACCAGGACGTCATCCTGGAGGCCATGGATCCTGAGAAGGACGCCGACGGCCTGCACCCGATGAACCTGGGCCGGCTTGTGGCCAACGTCGGCGGGCCCATGCGGTCCCCGCTGCCGTGCACACCCAAGGGCTGCGTGGAGCTGCTGAGCCGGCACGGCATCGACCTCAACGGCAAGCGCGTCCTCGTGGTGGGCCGCGGCGTCACCATCGGCCGCCCCGTCGGGCTGCTGCTGACCCGCAAGGACGTCAACGCCACCGTCACCCTGGCCCACACGGGAACGGCGGACCTGCCGGCCGAACTCCGGCAGGCCGACGTCGTGATCGCCGCGGCCGGACAGCCGCACATGATCAAGGCCAGGGACCTCAAGCCCGGGGCGATCGTGCTCGACGTCGGCGTCAGCCGGGTCGATGACGGCACCGGAAAAGCCGTGGTCACCGGAGACGTGGAGCCCGCGGCGGCAGAGGTCGCCGCCTGGATTTCGCCGAACCCCGGGGGAGTGGGCCCCATGACCCGCGCCATGCTGCTGGCCAATGTGGTGGAAACCGCAGAACGCCAGTCAGCAGGGAAAGGCCGCTAAGCAGAGAAAAGCCGCTGAGCTGAGAAGTACCACTAGGGACCGCCCAGGATCCGGGCCGATGACAGGGCACCTGCTTCCCGCGAAGCAGGTGCCCTGTGTCGTTAAAGACATAACGGATCGAATACATCCGGAGTTTTTACGAAAAGACTCTTTCATAGTTTGCGGACGTGCACTACCGTGGTGCGGGTGTCCGAACTTGTCTCGAAAGAATCAGCAGTGAGCAGCCCGTCTGACGCCGCTCCGCAGTACGTCATCACCGCCGAAAACCTCACCAAGCGTTACGGCGACGTCACCGCCGTCGACGGCATCTCCTTCCGCGTGCCCGCCGGGGAAGCCTTCGGCCTGCTCGGGCCCAACGGCGCGGGCAAATCCACCACGATGAAGATGATAGGCGGGGTCTCCCAGCGCACCTCCGGGAATCTGACCATCATGGGCCTGGATCCCGAACAGCACGGGCCGGAAGTGCGCGCCCACCTCGGCGTCGTGCCGCAGCAGGACAACCTGGACGAGGAACTCAAGGTCCGGGACAACCTGCTGGTGTACGGCCGCTACTTCGGCCTGCCCATGAGCTACCTCAGGCCCAAGGCCGACGAGCTGCTGGAGTTCGCCCAGCTCACGGACAAGGCAAAATCCAAGGTGGACGCCCTGTCCGGCGGCATGAAGCGCCGCCTGACGATCGCCCGCTCCCTCATCAACGAACCCCGGATCCTGCTGCTGGACGAGCCGACAACGGGCCTGGACCCGCAGGCCCGGCACATCCTCTGGGACCGGCTGTTCCGGCTCAAGGAGCAGGGCGTCACCCTGATCCTCACCACCCACTACATGGATGAGGCCGAGCAGCTGTGCGACCGCCTGATCGTGGTGGACAAGGGCAGGATCATGGCCGAAGGGTCACCGGCCAGCCTGATCCGCGACTACTCCACCCGCGAGGTCCTCGAACTGCGTTTCGGCTCGGAACGCAACGCCAGTGTCGGCGCCGAGCTCGAGGGCATCGGCGAACGCCTGGAAACCCTGCCGGACCGGGTGCTCATCTACGCCCACGACGGCGAAGCCGCCCTGGAGCAGGTCACCGCCCGGGGCCTGCGCCCGCTCACCTCGCTGGTCCGCCGCTCCTCGCTCGAAGACGTCTTCCTGCGCCTGACCGGCAGGAGCCTCGTTGACTAGCGCGCATCCGCCGGCGGTTTCCGCCGCCCGCGCCCGCCGCTGGGGCGCGTTCTACTACGCGGAGCAGGTCCTGCGGGTCATGAAGGGCTACGGCTGGACCATTGTCATGTACGGCGTGGGACAGCCCGTGGCCTACCTCTTCGCGATGGGCGTCGGCCTGGCCACCCTGGTTGAGGCCAACGGCGCCGGTGCCTTCGGCGGCGTCAGCTACCTGACGTTCATCGCGCCGGCCCTGCTGATCTCGGCCGCCGTCATGACCGCCGCCAACGAGTTCACGTTCCCGGTCATGGACGGCTTCAAATGGCGGCGCGTCTACTACGGCCCCCACGCCTCGCCGCTGACCCCGGAGCAGATCGCCGGCGGCCAGATCATCGCCGTCACCGTGCGCTTCCTGGTCCAGTCCGCCATCTACTTCGCCGTCGTCGCACTGTTCGGGGCCGCCCCCGGCGCCTGGGCCTGGGTGTCGATCCTCATCGCCACCCTCGCGGGCCTGTCCTTCGGCCTGCCGCTCATGGCCTACGCGGCCACCATCAAGGACGACCGCGGCCAGTTCGCCATGGTCATGCGGTTCATCGTCATGCCGCTGTTCCTCTTCTCCGGCACGTTCTTTCCGCTGGACACCCTGCCGCTCGGCGTGCGCTGGATCGGCTGGATTTCACCGATCTGGCACGGAACGGAACTGGGCCGCGTCGTCAGCTACGGCTACGAGGAAGAACCGTGGCTCACGATCGTCCACCTCCTCTTCCTCCTGGGCCTCGCGGCCGCCGGCTGGATCCTGACCAAGCGCCGGTTCGCCCAAAGGATGGCCTCATGAGCGTGCTCACCGGAAACTTCAGCGCTGGGGACCACAGCGTCGCCGACGCCGCCCGCCGGCGGCGCTTCGGGCCCATCTACTCCCGCAACGTCCGCGCCGTCGTCGCCCGCGGCCTGATGGCGACCAAGAGCAGCAACTGGATGGTCATGGTCTCCGGGTTCTTCGAACCTGTCCTGTACCTGATCTCCATGGGCGTGGGCCTGGGCGCGATCGTGGGAACCGTCCAGGGCCCGGGCGGCCAGGCGATCAGTTACGCGGCGTACATCGCGCCGGCCCTGCTGGCGGTGTCCGCCATGAACGGCGCCGTCTACGACTCCACCTGGAACGTCTTCTTCAAGATGAACTTCGCCAAGCTGTACCAGGGAATGCTCTACACCTCGCTGGGGCCGCTGGACGTGGCGATGGGCGAGATCTTCCTGGCCCTGCTGCGCGGCTTCATGTACGCCACCGGCTTCACGGCCGTGATGGCGGTGATGGGCCTGATCACCACGCCGTGGGCCGTCCTGATGATCCCGGCCTCGGTGCTCATCGCCTTCGGCTTCGCGAGCTTCGGGATGGGGATCACCAGCTACATGAAGACGTTCCAGCAGATGGACTGGATCAACTTCGTGATGCTGCCGATGTTCCTCTTCAGCGCCACGTTCTACCCGCTGAGCGTCTACCCGCAGTACATCCAGTGGTTCATCCAGGCCATGCCGCTGTGGCACGGCGTGGAGCTGCTGCGGCAGATCAGCGTGGGCGTGTTCACCCCGGCGACGGCCGTGCATATCGGCTACTACCTCGTCATGATTGCCGTCGGCGTCCTGCTGACCACGAGCCGCCTGCGCAAGCTGTTCCTCAAATAGTCCGGCTGGCCCCTAAGGAGATTCGATGATCGGCAAATGGCACGCACTCGTGATCGACTGCGAGGACCCGGACGCGCTGGCGGGCTTTTACCAGGAGCTGCTGGGCATGATCCGGGTGCAGGAGGACGCGGACTGGATTTCGATCGGCGACGCCGCCGACCGTCCCGCCGTCGCCTTCCAGCGCGTGGAACGGCTGGTCAGGCCGCAGTGGCCCGACGCCGAGCACCCGCAGCAGATGCACGTGGACGTCACGGTGGGGGACCTCGAGGCGGGCGAAGCCGAGGTCCTGAAACTCGGCGCCACACCCCAGCCCGGCGGCGGAACGTCCTTCCGGGTTTACACCGACCCCAGCGGCCACCCGTTCTGCCTCGTGCGCTCGTAAGCCTGTCCCGACGTTCGCCCGGGGTGGAAGCGCCCCGGGCGGCCGGCCCCGTTTGCGATAATGGGCTCATGCAATCTCTGGGTAGCTCCTCCACGTCCAACGCCAGCTCGGCCACCAGCCGGTTCTCCACGTTCCGCATCAGCGGGCCGGGGATGCTGGTCTTCATCATCGCGTTCACCGTCGCCGTGATCTTCGCGGCCAACCAGAACGACGTCGTGGGCTGGATCGTGGCGATCATCGCCGGCTCCTGGCTGGCCCTGGCCGCGTTCGTGGTGTTCAGCATCCAAAGGGCCGCCCGGAAGGCCGCGGCCCGGCTCGATGAGGCCCAGAACGCCTTCAACGCCGCCACCGGGCGGGCACCGACGGCCAGCAGCGTGGACCACGGCGGCACCCGCGTGGTCAGCGAAGGCCGCTCGGGCGAAAGCGTGCGCGACATGAAGCTGGACCACTCCTTCAAGATCGTCCAGGTCCAGGTCCGCGTCATCGAACAGGAGCGGGCCAAGGGCGACGCCGCGGACCAGGAGACGATCCGCCGGGCCCTCGAGACCATCGAGATCACCGCCACCAATGCCCGGGACATGGTCAAATCCTCCGGCGGCAGCGACGAACCCGTCAGCGGAACCATCATCGACTAGAGTGGATCGGGTGAGCTCGGCATTGAAGAAGGACCACCTTCGCATCGCGACAGTCAACGTCAACGGCCTGCGCGCCGCCTATAAGAAGGGCATGGCGGAATGGCTTGAGCCGCGCGACGTCGACATTCTCTGCCTGCAGGAGGTCCGGGCGCCCGACGCGATCGTCGCGGAGCTCCTCGGTGAGGGATGGTTCATCCTGCATGCCGAAGCCGAGGCCAAGGGCCGGGCCGGCGTCGCCATCGCCTCCCGCGAAGAGCCGCTGGACACCCGGGTGGGGATCGGCGATGACTACTTCGCCACCACCGGACGCTGGGTCGAGGCCGACTACACCGTGCGGGACGCGGCCGGCCAGCCGTCCCGGCTGACCGTCGTGAGCGCCTACGTGCACTCGGGCGAGGCCGGCACGCCCAAGCAGGACGACAAGTACCGTTTCCTCGACGTCATGATCAAGCGGCTGCCTGAACTGGCCAAGCACAGCGACCACGCTCTGGTGGTGGGCGACCTCAACGTCGGCCACACCGAGCTGGACATCAAGAACTGGAAGGGCAACGTCAAACGTGCCGGCTTCCTGCCGGAGGAACGGGCCTATTTTGACCGCTTCTTCGGCGAGGAAATCGGCTGGAAGGATGTTCACAGGGGCCTGGCGGGTAGCGTCGACGGCCCCTACACTTGGTGGTCGCAAAGGGGCCAGGCCTTCGACAACGACACCGGCTGGCGCATCGATTACCACATGGCCACGCCCGCTCTCGCTGCCGCGGCAGTGTCAGCCGTTGTTGACCGGGCATCGTCCTGGGACACCCGCTTCTCCGACCACGCCCCGCTGGTAGTGGACTACCGGCTCTAGCTTTAAGGCTTCCACGCATGACCACCACTTCAACCGTGACCGACTCCGACGCCGCCGCTGACGCCCAGACGGCCGCCGCCAAAGCAGCCCCGGCGGCGACCGGCGCCCGGCACCGCATCCTCTCCGGCATGCAGCCCTCCGCCGACTCCCTGCACCTGGGCAACTACCTCGGCGCCCTGGTCAACTGGGTCCGGATGCAGGACGAGTACGACGCCGTCTTCTTCATCCCCGACCTGCACGCCATCACTGTGCCGCAGGACCCCGCCGAACTCGCCCACCGCACCCGGGTCACCGCCGCACAATACATTGCCGGTGGCGTGGACGTGGACAAGTGCACGCTTTTCGTCCAGTCCCAGGTGCCCGAGCACGCGCAGCTGGCATGGGTGCTGAACTGCATCACGGGATTCGGCGAGGCGTCCCGGATGACCCAGTTCAAGGACAAGGCCCTGAAACAGGGCTCGGACCAGGCCAGCGTCGGGCTCTTCACCTACCCCATCCTGCAGGCCGCGGACATCCTGCTCTATCAGCCGCACGGGGTCCCCGTGGGCGAGGACCAGCGCCAGCACGTGGAACTGAGCCGTGACCTCGCCCAGCGGTTCAACACCCGCTTCGGTCAGACGTTCACCGTGCCGCAGCCCTTCATTCAGAAGGAATCGGCGAAGATCTACGATCTGCAGCACCCCACCGCCAAGATGTCCAAGTCGGCGGAATCCCCGGCAGGCCTGATCAACCTGCTCGATGACCCCAAGGTCACCGCCAAGCGGATCAAGTCGGCTGTGACGGACGCGGAGACGGAAATCAGGTTCGACCGCGAGGCCAAGCCGGGCGTGTCCAACCTGCTGACCATCTACTCGGCGATCACCGGGCAAAGCGTCGACGCCCTGGTCGCAGCCTACGAGGGCAAGATGTACGGCCACCTCAAGGTGGACCTCGCTGAAGTGGTCACGGAGCACCTGACCCCCATCCGGAACCGCGCCAACGAACTGCTGGATGACCCGGCGGAGCTGGACCGGCTGCTGGCCCTGGGCGCGGACAAGGCCCGCGAGATCGCCTCGGCCACCCTGCGTGAGGTCTACGCCAAGGTGGGTTTCCTGCCGTACGCCGGCTCCCAGGGAGTCCGCTAGGTCAATGTCCTCCGTCAGCAAAGCCACCGCGACAGCCGCCACGTCGAACGGGCAGACCCGCAGTGAGGGCATCAGCATCGGTGTGATCCTGAGGTTCCCGGCGGCCATCGCTGAGGAGCTCCAGCGATGGCGGGCGTCCTTCGGGGACCCGATGGCCGCCGTCGTGCCGGCCCACATCACGCTGGTCACCACCACCATGACGCAGGACTGGGATGCGACCTGCAGCCATGTCCGGGACGTGGCCCGGCGGCAGGAGCCGTTCACGGTGACGATCGCCGGGACCGGGTCCTTCCGGCCTGTGTCCCCGGTGGTCTTCCTGAAGGTGGAGGACGGCTTCAGCGAATGCGTGAACCTGCACCGGCAGCTGCAGTCGGGACCGTTGGAGCGGGTGCTGCCGTTCAGCTACCACCCGCACGTGACGGTGGCCCACGATGTCGCCCCGGAAAGCCTTGACGAGGCCGAAACGGCCCTCAAGGATTACCGCGCCACGTTCCCGGTGGCTAGCATGGGACTCTACGAGCACGACGACAACGGGATCTGGCAGCTACGGGAAGAGCTCGACTTTGGGACCAAACCTCACCAGCACAGAGGCCAGGACGGCACCGCAGGCGCCCGCTGAGCCGCCCCTTCCCACCGACCTGGCCGGGCTGAGACTGGAAGTCATCCGCAAACGGGTGGAGTGGGGTCGGGCCCGGCGCTCCGGCGGCGGATGGATCGCTTCGCTGATGGCGATGGTGGCCTGGCTGGTGGCCAAGGTCAACGCGCTGCTGCCGGTGCGCGCGTACATGCACTACCTCCGCCAGCGCGGCCCGTTGTTGAGCGCCGGTATCGGGTTCAGGATGTTCTTCTCGGTCACGGGTCTGTTGGCCACCGGCCTCTCGATCGCGGGCCTGCTCCTCAGCGGACATCCCGCCCTGCTGGATCAGATCTTCAAGAGCGTCAACGCCGCCGCTCCCGGCCTGCTGCAGGTCAACGGCAGCCCGGGGCTCGTCGATCCCTACCAGCTGCTGAACCCGGCCAGCCTCGGCTGGGCCGCCCTGATCGCCGCCGCGGTCACCGTGTTCACCTCCCTGGGCTGGATCGGTGGCATCCGCGACGGGGTGCGCGGCATGATGCGGCTCGGTCCGCTGGTGATGAACCCGGTCCTGCAGATCTTCAAGGACGTCGGGACGCTGATCCTGATGGGCGTGGCGCTGGTGATCAGCTCCGCGGTTTCGCTGATCTTCGGCACGGCCGCGGGCTGGGTGACCGAACAGCTCAGCCTCGACCCCGCAATCGCCGGGCCCCTGACGACCTCCATCACGATCCTCGTGCCGCTCCTGCTCGGCTGGGGTACGGCGCTGATCATGTACCGGGTGGCCGCAGGCCTGAATCCGTCCCGCCGCTCCCTGCTGGAAGGAACCACGCTCGCCGCGGTGGGCGCCACCGTGCTGCAGATCTTCAGCACCCAGCTGCTGGCCAGCGCCGGGAGGAACCCCATCCTGGCGCCCTTCGCCATCATCATCGGCCTGCTGATCTGGTTCAACCTGGTCAGCCAGGTCTACGTGGTCTGCGCCGCGTGGGTGGCGATCCGGGAGGAGGATCTCAAGACGCAGCCCGCGGCCGCGGCGGCCCGCTGGGGCTCTCGGCAGGTCCAGCCGGGCAGGACACCGGTTGAGGCGCCCGCCGAGGGCCGGGCCCGCCGGCGGCCGCTGTCCGCCGCGTTCAGGCGTCGAGGTACTGGTCGGCCCACGCCGAAATAATCTTCGCGGCCCGCGCCGCCTGGCCCTTGCCGGTCAGAAGGTGGTCGCTGCCCTCCAGTGACACGAAGCTGCGCGGGTGGCGTGCCGTGCGGAAAATGGTGCTGGCGTTCTCGATCCCCACCGTGTTGTCCGTGGGGGAGTGCAGGACCATGAGCGGCTTGTGCAGCTGCCGGATGCAGTCCGTCAGGTCAGCGTTCTCCAGGTCCTCGACGAAGTGCCGCCGGATCTCCACCCGTTTGCCGCCGAGGTCCACCTCGGCGCTGCCCTCCGCCAGGATCCGGTCCAGCGCCGCGTCAAAGACGTGGGCCACGTGCTTGGGCGAGAACGGCGCCCCCACCGTGGCCACGGCCTTGAGTTCCGGGATCTGCCGCGCGGCGGACAGGACGGCCGCGCCGCCGAACGAGTGGCCCACCAGCAAGGACACGCGCCGGTCGGCGTCCCGCATGAACTCGACCGCCTTGACCGTGTCGGCCACCTTGTGGCTGAAGGACCCCTCCGACCACATCCCCGCGGACTCGCCGAGCCCCAGGTTGTCGAACCGGAGCATGCCCACGCCGTTGTCGGCGAGGGCCTTGCACATCCGCGACGCCGCCGGGCTGTCCTTGCCCAGGGTGAAGCCGTGCGAGAACACGCCCCAGCCCTTCACCGGGCCGTCCGGCAGGTCCACGATGCCGGAGAGCAGCTCGCCGGTGGAACCCTGGAAGGAGACTTTTTCTGAGCGGGACACGGTGTCCCCTTTCGTGTGAGGGCCGGAAGACGACGGCGGCGCCCCCACCTAAAAAGGTGAGAGGCGCCGTCGTCGTTGTTTCAATCCCGGAGGAACTTACGGGAGGTGGGACCGTTTGCTAGATCTTGCGGGACAGGATGGCCTGCTTGACCTCGGCGATGGCCTTGGTGACCTGGATGCCGCGCGGGCAGGCCTCGGAGCAGTTGAAGGTGGTGCGGCAGCGCCACACACCTTCCTTGTCGTTGAGGATTTCCAGGCGCATGTCGCCGGCGTCGTCGCGGGAATCGAAGATGAAGCGGTGCGCGTTGACGATCGCGGCCGGGCCGAAGTACTGCCCGTCGGTCCAGAACACCGGGCAGGACGAGGTGCACGCGGCGCAGAGGATGCACTTGGTGGTGTCGTCGAACCGCTCACGGTCCTCGGCGGACTGCAGGCGCTCCTTGGTGGGCTCGTGGCCGCGGTTGATCAGGAAGGGCATGACTTCGCGGAAGGACTGGAAGAAGGGTTCCATGTCCACGATCAGGTCCTTCTCGACCGGCAGGCCCTTGATCGGCTCGACCGTGATCGGCTTGGACGTGTCCAGGTCCTTCAGCAGGGTCTTGCAGGCCAGGCGGTTGCGGCCGTTGATGCGCATGGCATCGGAGCCGCAGACGCCGTGGGCGCAGGACCGGCGGAAGGAGACGCTGCCGTCCTGCTCCCACTTGATCTTGTGCAGGGCGTCCAGGACGCGGTCCGTGCCGTACATGGTGACCTTGAAGTCATCCCACGTGGCGTCCTCGGAGACCTCGGGGTTGTAGCGGCGCACGCGCAGGGTGACGTCGAAGGACGGGATTTCCCCGCCCCCGCCGACGCCGGCGGGCAGTTCGATCTTGGATGCTGGCTCAGCGAGTTCAGCGCTCATCTTAGTACTTCCTCACCATCGGCTCGTAGCGCGTAAAGACCACCGGTTTGGTGGCAAGCCGGATGCCGGCAATGGCTTCCGCGGAACCGTCCGCAGGAGCATGCTCATCCTTGTACGCCATGGAGTGCTTCATGAATTTTTCGTCGTCGCGGTCCGGGAAGTCCTCGCGGAAGTGGCCGCCGCGGGATTCCTCGCGGTGCAGGGCCGCCACGGTCATGACCTTGGCGAGCTCCAGCAGGAAGCCCAGCTCCACGGCCTCGAGGAGGTCCAGGTTGAAGCGCTTGCCCTTGTCCTGGACGCTGATGCGCTGGTACCGCTCCTCGAAGGACGCGATGTCCTTCAGGACCTGGTTCAGGGTCTCGGCGGTGCGGAACACCTGCATGTTGGCATCCATGGTGTCCTGCAGGTCCTTGCGGATCTGGGCCACCTTTTCGGTGCCGTCCGCGGTGCGGACGTGGTTGAGCAGTTCCTGCGTGTAAGCCTCGGGATCGGCCGGGAGCTCCACGAAGTCGGCCGTCTTGGCGTATTCCGCGGCGGCGACGCCGGCGCGCTTGCCGAACACGTTGATGTCCAGCAGGGAGTTGGTGCCCAGGCGGTTGGAGCCGTGGACGGAGACGCAGGCGACCTCGCCGGCGGCGTAGAGGCCCGGGATCACGGTGTCGTTGTCCTGGAGGACCTCGGCCTTGATGTTGGTGGGGATGCCGCCCATGGCATAGTGCGCCGTCGGGAACACCGGAACCGGTTCCGTGTACGGCTCCACACCCAGGTAGGTGCGGGCGAACTCGGTGATGTCCGGCAGCTTGGCGTCAATGTGCGCGGGCTCGAGGTGGGTCAGGTCCAGCAGGACGTAGTCCTTGTTCGGGCCGCAGCCGCGTCCTTCGCGGACTTCGTTGGCCATGGAGCGGGCCACGATGTCGCGCGGGGCGAGGTCCTTGATGGTGGGGGCGTAGCGCTCCATGAAGCGCTCACCCTCGGAGTTGCGCAGGATCGCGCCCTCGCCGCGGGCGGCCTCGGAGAGCAGGATGCCCAGGCCGGCGAGGCCGGTCGGGTGGAACTGGAAGAACTCCATGTCCTCCAGCGGGATGCCGCGGCGGAATGCGATGCCCATGCCGTCACCGGTGAGGGTGTGGGCGTTGGACGTGGTCTTGAAGACCTTGCCGGCGCCGCCGGAGGCGAACACCACGGACTTGGCCTGGAAGACGTGCAGTTCGCCGGAGGCGAGGTCGTAGGACACGACGCCGGCAACGCGCTTCTGCTTGTAGGGGGTGCCGTCCTCGCGGACCGCGTCTTCCTCGACCGTCAGCAGGTCCAGGACGTAGTACTCGTTGTAGAACTCAACGTTGTGCTTGACGCAGTTTTGGTACAGGGTCTGGAGGATCATGTGGCCGGTGCGGTCGGCGGCGTAGCAGGCGCGGCGCACCGGCGCCTTGCCGTGGTCGCGGGTGTGTCCGCCGAAGCGGCGCTGGTCAATGCGGCCTTCGGGCGTGCGGTTAAACGGCAGGCCCATCTTTTCCAGGTCCAGGACGGCGTCGATCGCTTCCTTGGCCATGACCTCGGCGGCGTCCTGGTCAACCAGGTAGTCGCCGCCCTTGATGGTGTCGAAGGTGTGCCACTCCCAGTTGTCTTCCTCGACATTGGCCAGGGCCGCACACATGCCGCCCTGCGCCGCACCGGTGTGGGACCGGGTGGGGTAGAGCTTGGTCAATACCGCTGTTCGGGCGCGCTGACCGGATTCGATCGCCGCGCGCATCCCGGCGCCACCGGCACCGACGATCACGACGTCGTATTTGTGGACCTGCATACCAGATGCTCTTTCTCTCAAAATTCGCTGTTTAACACCGCCGGCGTGGCCTGCGCGGTGAAGTCTCGTGACCCGGGCCCGCGCGGGCAGGCGGGGATCAGCGCCCGGAGGCGCGTGCCGCTACGGAGCGGGGCAGAAGCCGCCGGGCAGCTGGACGCCGTTGGCCACGGGGCACGGATCGAACGTGAAGATGACCAGGGTCCCCAGGATGATGATGACGGTCGTGGCCGCGTACAGCACGATCTTCAGCCACAGGCGCGTGGCGTCCTTCTCGGCGTAGTCGTTGATGATCGTCCGGACGCCGTTGGTGCCGTGCAGCATGGCGAGCCACAGCATGGCCAGGTCCCAGAACTGCCAGAACGGGTCGGCCCACTTGCCGGCCACAAAGCCGAAGTCGATCGCGTGGATGCCCTCGCCGACCAGGAGGTTGACGGTCAGGTGGCCGAAGATCAGCACCACCAGGACGACGCCGGAGAGGCGCATGAACAGCCAGGCCAGCATCTCGAAGTTGCCCTTGGACGAACCGGTGCGGCGGTACTTCGGGGAGATCTTCCCGCTGCGGGGACTCTGAATGGTTGCAGTCATGGCTTAGTGACCTCCAAGGGCGAGGGACAGGTGGCGGATGGCGAAGCCGGCCATGACAACGACCCAGAGGCCCAGGACCGTCCAGAGCATCTGACGCTGGTACTTGGCACCCTTCTTCCAGAAGTCGACGGCGATGATCCGCAGGCCGTTGAAGGCGTGGAACACGATCGCTGCGACAAGGCCCGTTTCACCCAGGGCCATGAGGGGGTTCTTGTAGGCGCCGATCACGGCCGTGTAGGCCTCGGGGGACACACGCACCAATGAGGTGTCCAGCACATGGACCAACAAGAAGAAGAAAATCACTACACCAGTAATGCGGTGTCCAACCCAAGACCACATGCCTTCACGGCCGCGGTACAAGGTGCCAGCTGGTTTTGTCGGCACTGAATAAACCTCCCTGCGACACAGCGGCGCTGGCATGGGATCCACGCGGGGGGAACGCCTGCTGCGAGAGCACTCGTAAGCTCAAGCCTAAATCTAGGCTTCGCTCACAGCTTATTCAATTTCGGAACCCGGTGTTGACCGGCCCCGGCGCGGTTTTCCGTCGCTTTTGAGACGAACGCCACATTTGCTTGCGGCTGCGCGGGTGGAAGGGCCCGGATCCGGGGCCAACCGGGGGTGATCCGGCCGCCGTCGGCTAAAGTAGCCCTGATGACTACACACAAAGTGACAAGCCAGGATTCACCGCTGGACCGTTTCATGGCGGTCATTCCGGCGGGCGGGGTGGGGACCCGCCTCTGGCCCCTGTCGCGGGCGGCAGCCCCGAAGTTCCTTCATGACCTCACCGGTTCCGGCAGCACGCTGCTGCGCGCCACCTACGACCGGCTCCAGCCCGTCGCCGGTGAACACGTGCTGGTGGTGACAGGGGCAGCGCACCGGGAAGCCGTCTGCCGGCAGCTGCCCGAAGTCCTGGAATCCGACCTCGTCCTGGAAAGCGAGCCGAAAGACTCCGGCGCCGCGATCGGCCTCGCCGCCGCCATCCTCCACGAGCGGGATCCGGACACCATCATGGGCTCCTTCGCCGCGGACCAGGTCATCAGCCCGGACGGACTCTTCCAGGACGCCGTCCGCGAGGCCGTCTACACCGCGGCCGCCGGGAAAATCGTCACGATCGGCATCAAGCCCACCCACCCCTCCACCGGGTTCGGCTACATCCGCTCCGGCGCGAACCTGAACATCCCGGATGCCCCCAGCGCGCAGGCCGTGGTGGAGTTCGTGGAGAAGCCCAGCGAGGAAGTGGCCCAGCAGTACGTCGACAGCGGCGACTACGTCTGGAACGCCGGCATGTTTGTGGCGCCGGTATCGCTGATGCTCAAGCACCTCGAGGCCAACCAGCCCGAGCTCTTCGCCGGACTGCAGGAGATCGCCAAGGCCTGGGACACCCCGGAGCGCGACGCCGTCACCGCCCGGGTCTGGCCCACCCTGCCCAAGATCGCCATCGACTACGCCGTCGCTGAGCCCGCCGCCGCTGCGGGCGACGTCGCCGTGGTGCCCGGAACCTTCCGCTGGGACGACGTCGGGGACTTTGCCTCCGTGGGCCGGCTCAACAGCGCCAAGGAAGTCGACGAGGTCACGGTGCTGGGCGAGGGCGCGCGCGTCTTCACCGAGAACGCCAGCGGCGTCGTGGTCTCCGACACCAAGCGGGTGATCGCCCTTATCGGCATCAAAGACGTCGTGATCGTTGACACCCCGGACGCCCTGCTGGTCACCACCAAGGAACACTCGCAGCGGGTCAAGCAGGCCGTGGATGCCATCAAGGCCAAGGGCGACACCGACGTCCTGTGAGGCAGCCCGGGCCCGGCAGTCACATCGCGTTCAGCAATCCGTAACGCGCCGTACCCCGATGCCGCTATTCACCGTCCGCTCGATAGAGTTGTTCAGTGCGCAACTATTCGACTGAAGCAGAGCCCACGACCCTCGTGGGGCCGTGGCTGGAGCCCCTCCTGCCGGAGCTGATCGCCTTCCGCCGCGACCTGCATGCGCACCCCGAACTGTCGTTCAAGGAGTTCCGGACCACCGACAAGCTGGCGAAGCGGCTCGAGGAAGCCGGGCTCAAGCCCCGCCGCCTGGAAGGCACCGGCCTGACGGTCGACGTCGGACAGGGACCCATCGCCACCGCCCTCCGCGGCGATATCGACGCCCTGCCGATCATCGAGGAAACGGGCCTCGAGTTCGCCTCCAAGAACCACGGCGTCACCCACGCCTGCGGCCACGACGTCCACACCACCACGATGCTCGGCATCGCCTTGGTGCTGCAGCGCATGCACGAGCGCTCCCCGCTGCGGGGCACAGTCCGGATCATCTTCCAGCCCGCCGAGGAGACCATGCCCGGCGGCGCCACCTCCTGCATCGAGCAGGGCGTCCTGGACGGCGTGCCCCGCATTCTCGCGCTGCACTGCGACCCCCGGATCGAGGTCGGCAAGATCGGCACCCGGATCGGGGCCATCACCTCCGCCTCAGACACCATCAAAATTGAACTCTCCGGCCGCGGCGGACACACCTCCCGCCCGCACCTGACCGAGGAACTGGTCTTCGCCCTGGCGCAGATCGCCGTCAACGTTCCCGCCGTGCTGTCCCGCCGCGTCGATGTCCGCAGTGGCGTCTCCGTGGTCTGGGGCCAGATCTCCGCGGGCTCGGCCCCCAATGCGATTCCCGGCAGCGGGTACATGGCCGGCACCATGCGGTGCCTGGACCGCGAGGCCTGGCACGACGCCGGCGAGCTGCTCGACGAGGTCGTCCGGCAGATCGCCGAGCCGTACGGCGTCGACGTCCACCTGGAACACACCCGCGGCGTGCCGCCGGTGGTCAATTCCGAGCACGAGACCGCGCTGATCGAGGCCGCTGCGCGCGCCGAAATCGGCGAGAGCGCCGTGGTCCTGACCCCGCAGTCCATGGGCGGCGAGGACTTCGCCTGGTTCCTGGCCGACACCCCCGGCGCCATGATGCGCCTTGGCACCAAGACCCCCGGCGGGGAAGAGTACGACCTCCACCGCGGCGACTATATCGTGGATGAGCGGGCCCTCGGCCTCGGCATCCGGGTGCTTACGGCAGCGGCCCTGCGCACCATCCGCGACCTCTAAAGTCCCGGCCCGGGCCCTGTGCCCGCGGAGTTCCACCACCTTTGTCTCGCTGTCCGGAGGGGGTATGGCGCGGGATGGCCTGCCTCGTGCGCAACCGTTGAGCATGCTCTCCGGGTGGGCCGGCGCGTGCGTAACCATTGAGCATGCTCTCCGGGTGGGCCGGCGCGTGCGTAACCATTGAGCATGCTCTCCGGGTGGGCCGGCGCGTGGACATGTGGGGCATTTGTCCGTTGCTGCGGCCAGGGGGAGAGCATGTCCCGCGGCGTGGGGGACGAGGAATGGGCATGCCCTTTGGTAGGGCCGCTGGGTGCGTGAGGAATGGGCATGCTCTCCTGTTGGGCCGGAGGGTGCGCGAGGAATGAGCATGCTCTCCGGGTGGGCCCGCGCGTGGACATGTGGGGCATATGTCCGTTGCTGCGGCCAGGGGGAGAGCATGTCCCGCGGCGTGGGGGACGAAGAATGGGCATGCCCTTTGGTAGGGCCGCTGGATGAGCATGTCCCCTCGGGAATAGTTGGGTTGTGCACAACTGAATTGTGCACAGGTAAATTGTGCGGTAGTCTCGAACTATGACGACGCCAGAGACCGCCCGCCCCGCCGGTCCGGAAGCCCTGCGCCTGAACCGGCAGGTGTGCTTCGCGATGTACTCGGCCTCCCGCGCCGCCACGGCGGTGTACCGGCCCATGCTGGAGGAGCTCGGCCTGACGTACCCGCAGTACCTGGCCATGCTGGTGCTGTGGGAGGCGGAACCGCGCAGCGTCCGTGAACTGGGGGAGGAGCTCGGGCTCGACTCCGGCACGCTCTCGCCGCTGCTCAAGCGGCTCGAGGCCCTCGGGCTGGTCGAGCGCCGCCGGTCCGCCGAGGACGAGCGGCGGGTCGAAATCTTCCTGACCGACGCCGGAGCGGCCCTGCGTGAAAAGGCCGGCGGCATTCCGCAGCGCCTCGCTGACGCCGCCGGGCTCACCGCCGTGGAACTCGACCAGCTCCGCGAAACCCTGGGCCGGCTGACCGCCGCGCTGCACGCCTCCCACTGAGCCTTCGCGGCGGACGCCACCGACGTCGAAATCGCTGGAGGCGTGCCAACTCGCCGGATGATTACGGCGACTGCGCACGCTTCCGGCGATTTCCCCGCTGAACCCCTGATTTCCTCGACGAGAACGGATACTCATGAAGACCCTTTACACAGCCGAGGCCCTGGCCTCCGGCGAAGGCCGCGACGGCACCGCTGTCAGCAAGGACGGCAAGCTCAGCGTCACCCTCGCCAGCCCGGTGGAACTTGGCGGTGACGGCGCGGGGACCAACCCGGAGCAGCTTTTTGCCGCGGGCTACGCCGCGTGCTTCCACTCCGCTCTCCGCCTGGTCGGCCGCCAGCAGAAAGCCGACCTGAGCGATTCCGCCGTCGCCGCGAAGATCCACCTCGGCGCCCTCGACGGCGGCGCCGGCTACGGCATCGCCGCCGAACTGGAAATCGCCCTGCCCGCCGTGGACCGCGCAACGGCCGAGACCCTCGTGGCGAAAGCCCACGAGGTCTGCCCCTATTCCAACGCCACCCGTGGCAACATCACTGTCGACATCACGATCCTGGAGGTCGCCGCATGAGCACCAACACCAGCACCCGCACCCTGCCCGCCACCACGCGGGAGATCCAGCTCGCCTCCCGCCCGCACGGCCGTCCCGTCCCGGACAACTTCCGCCTCGCCGAATCGGTGCTGCCGGAACTCCAGGACGGCCAGGTCCTGGTCCGCAACCTCTACATCTCCGTGGACCCGTACATGCGCGGCCGCATGAACGACGTGAAGTCGTACTCTGCACCGTTCGCCCTGGACGCCGCCATGGAGGGCGGCGCCGTCGGCGAGGTCATCGCCTCCCGCTCGGCCGACCGCGCGGTGGGGGACACCGTCGTGCACAGCCTCGGCTGGCGGGAATACGCCGTCGTCGACGCGGCCGCCACCGCCCCGGCCCGCACGGACCTGGCCCCCGCCTCCGCTTTCCTCGGCGCGCTCGGCATGACCGGCCTGACCGCCTACGCGGGGCTGCTGAAAGTCGCGGAGTTCAAGCCCGGCGAGGTCGTCTTCGTCTCCGGCGCCGCCGGGGCCGTCGGCTCCCTGGTGGGGCAGATCGCCAAGGCGATGGGCGCCTCACGCGTGATCGGCAGCGCGGGCTCCCCGGAAAAGGTGGCCCGCCTGCTCGAGCTCGGCTTCGACGCCGCCTTCAACTACCACGACGGACCAGTGGCCGAACAGCTGGCTGCGGCCGCGGGGGAGCGGGGGATTGACGTCTACTTCGACAACGTCGGCGGCGAGCACCTCGAGGCCGCGCTGTCCGCCCTCACCGTCGGCGGCCGGGTGGCCATGTGCGGTGCCATCGCCCAGTACAACTCCACGGAGCCGACGCCGGCGCCGCGGAACCTGATGCTGGCGATCGGCAAGCAGCTGACCCTCAAGGGATTCCTGGTCGGCGGCTACTGGCAGTACATGGGCGAGTTCGTTGAGAAGCTCTCGGGCTGGCTGGCCGACGGCACGGTCCGTTACGACGAGACCATCGTGGACGGCCTGGAGAACGCCCCGCAAGCCTTCATGGACCTGCTCGACGGCGGCAACACCGGCAAGATGCTCGTCCGGCTGTAGCCAGCGCCGGCACAGCCCCTGTACGCGGACGCCTCCGGCGCCGGTCCCCTCGGGGCCGGTGCCGGAGGCGTCCGCATGCCCGGGCCCGCAGCCGGGACCGGCTACCGCAAGGTAACAAGTTCTCAACAATCTGGGTAATTGCTGTGAAGTCTGCTACGTCGACGTGTCGCAGGACACTACAGTGGCTTCATCAGTGCGCCTCGGCGCAGTGCTGCGAATCCATCAGTGACAACAGAATTCAGCGGAACACCGCAGACAGACACTCATTGAGCTCCCGTCGTAGCGCTTACTCTTTCTTCCTGGAGGAAAATTGAAGAACTCTCTGCGTGCCACCTTCAAGCGCGGATCAATGGCCGGCGTCGCCACCGCGGGCGCGGCTGCACTCCTGCTGTCCGGCTGCGGGGCTGCCCCGGAGGCCAGCACCGCCACCCAGACCGCCAGCAACTACACCGGCTGCATCGTGTCCGACTCGGGTGGGTTCGACGACCAGTCGTTCAACCAGTCTTCCTACGAGGGCCTGAAGAAGACCGAAAAAGACCTCGGCATCAAGACCAACCAGGCGGAGTCCAAGACCAACAACGACTTCGAGCCGAACCTGCGCGCCATGGTCGCCGCGGGCTGCAACCTGACCATCACGGTCGGCTTCCTCCTCGGCGACGCCACCAAGGCGCAGGCCACGGCGAACCCGGACAAGCACTTCGCCATCATCGACTACGGCTACGACACCCCGATCAGCAACGTCAAGCCGATCATCTACGACACCGCCCAGGCCGCATTCCTGGCCGGCTACCTCGCAGCCGGCACCACCAAGACCGGAACGGTCGCCACCTTCGGCGGCATCAAGATCCCCACGGTCACCATTTTCATGGACGGCTTCGCCGACGGCGTGAAGTACTACAACGAAAAGAAGGGCAAGGACGTCAAGCTGCTGGGCTGGGACAAAGCCAAGCAGGACGGCTCCTTCACCGGTGACTTCGAAAAGCAGGACAAGGGCAAGCAGTTCACCCAGAACTTCCTGGACCAGGGCGCCGACATCGTCATGCCCGTCGCCGGTCCGGTCGGCAAGGGCGCGGGCGCCGCGCTGAAGGAAGCCAAGGCCGCAGGCAAGGACGTCAAGCTCATCTGGGTTGACTCCGACGGCTTCCTCACGGCCCCGGATTACAAGGACATCATGCTCTCCTCCGTCATGAAGCTGATGGGCGAGGCCGTCGAGACCGTCGTCAAGCAGGACAAGGACGGCCAGTTCACCAACGCGCCGTATGTCGGCACCCTCGCGAACGACGGCGTCCAGCTGGCTCCGTTCCACGACCTGGACTCCCAGGTTCCGGCCGAACTGAAGTCCGAGCTCGACCAGATCAAGAAGGACATCGCCGACGGCAAGCTGAAGGTTGAATCCGCAGCAAGCCCGAAGTCCTAACTTCCTTCGCTAAGCGCCACGGCCCGTCCGGTCACCACCGCACGGGCTGTGGCGCTTTTCGTTGCGGCCCCGCTGCGGCCCGGACCGCAGGCACTAAGCTGGTGCTGCAGCCCCCACTACGCGTCCGGACCAAGCCTTCCGGACACCTCGAGATTGGTCAGAGTTTTGAAACTTGAACTCAAGGGCATTACTAAACGCTTCGGCTCCCTGGTAGCAAACGATCACATCGATGTGGTTGTTGAACCCGGGCAGATCCACTGTCTGCTCGGCGAGAACGGCGCTGGCAAGTCCACGCTGATGAACGTCCTCTACGGACTGTACGAGCCCACCGAGGGCGAAATCCTGATTGACGACAAACCGGTCACCTTCCGCGGCCCCGGCGACGCCATGGCCGCCGGCATCGGCATGGTGCACCAGCACTTCATGCTCGTCCCCGTCTTCACCGTCGCGGAAAACGTGGCCCTGGGCGCGGAAACCACCAAGACCGGCGGATTCCTGGACCTCGATGACACCCGGCGGAAGATCCGGGAGATCTCCGACCGCTACGGCTTCGACGTCGACCCCGACGCCCTGATCGAGGACCTCCCCGTCGGCGTGCAGCAGCGGGTGGAAATCATCAAGGCCCTGGTCCGCGACGCCAAGGTGCTCATCCTGGACGAACCCACGGCCGTGCTGACCCCGCAGGACACCGACGAGCTCCTGGACATCATGCGCCAGCTCAAGAGCCACGGCACCTCCATCGTCTTCATTTCGCACAAGCTCCGCGAGGTCAAAGCCGTCTCGGACACCATCACCGTCATCCGGCGCGGCAAAGTTGTGGGCACGGCCGATCCCGGCGCCTCCACCACCGAGCTGGCATCCATGATGGTGGGCCGCGCCGTGAGCCTGACCCTGGACAAGGCACCCGCCAATCCGCAGGAAACCACGTTTGAGGTCAAGGACCTCACCGTGATCGCGCCCAGCGGCCAGCACGTCGTGGACGGCATCAGCTTCGGGATCGCCCGCGGCGAGATCCTCGCCGTGGCCGGCGTCCAGGGCAACGGCCAGACCGAACTGACCGAGGCCATCCTGGGCCTGCACGACCGGGTCCACGGCTCGATCACCCTCGACGGCGAAGAACTCCTGGGCCGCAGCGTCAAGGACGTCCTGAACGCCGGCGTCGGGTTCGTCCCCGAAGACCGCTCCCTGGACGGTCTGATCGGGACCTTCTCGATCGCCGAGAACCTGATCCTGGACCGCTACGACCGGGCCCCGTTCGCCAAGGGCATCAGCATGAGCCCGGCCAAGGTCCTGGAGAACGCCAAGACCCGGATCGAGGAATTCGACGTCCGCACCCCGTCCGGCTCCCTGGCCGCCGGCACGCTGTCCGGCGGCAACCAGCAAAAGGTCGTCATGGCGCGGGAACTGTCCCGGCCGCTGCGGCTCTTCATCGCCTCCCAGCCCACCCGCGGCGTGGACGTGGGGTCCATCGAGTTCCTGCACAAGCGGATCGTCGCTGAACGGGACCATGGCACGCCGGTCATGATCGTCTCCACCGAACTGGACGAGGTCATTGAACTCGCCGACCGGATCGCCGTCCTCTACAAGGGCCGGCTGGTCGGAATCGTCCCGGCCGGCACCGGCCGCGACGTCCTCGGCCTGATGATGGCCGGAGTGTCGCCGGCCGAAGCCCAGGCCGAGGCCGCCGGGCGGCACCCGGCGCAGAGCCCCGCAGATACCCCCGCCCCGAACCCGGCAACCGCCCCGTCCGAGCAGGAGCCCCGCTCCGGCGCCGTAGGAGACCACCATGAGTGAGAACACCGGGCCGCGCCGCGCGGCCGCACCGGACCCGGACCGGATTCCGGCAGACCAGGCCATCGACGCGGACATTGAGACGCCCGACG
Organism: Arthrobacter sp. PM3; assembly: GCF_003352915.1. Lineage (NCBI taxonomy): Bacteria > Bacillati > Actinomycetota > Actinomycetes > Micrococcales > Micrococcaceae > Arthrobacter > Arthrobacter sp. PM3. The sequence goes on from NZ_CP022314.1 coordinate 2,723,316, forward strand.
AGGACGACGAAGCGTACGTCACCTCGCTGGACACCGCCGGCGGCGCCATGCAGCCCTCCGCGGTCCCGGTCTCGACCCAAAGCGGCCACCTTCCCGGCACCCCGGACGAGCCCGAGTCGCTGATGCGCAGAATCTTCACCGGCAACGGCATGGTGACCATCCTGGCCGTGCTGCTCGCCCTGGTCCTCGGCGGACTCCTGATCGCCGTCACGGACAAAGTGGTCGGCACCACCGCGGGCTACTTCTTCGCCCGTCCCACGGATTTCCTCACCGCCGTCTGGTCTGCCGCCACCCGGTCCTACGTCGCCCTCTTCCAGGGCGCGGTCTTCAACCCCCGCGGGACCGGCGTGGCCGGGCAGTTCGCCCCGCTCATGGAGACGCTGACCATCGCCACGCCCCTGATCACCGCGGGCCTCGGCGTGGCGCTGGCCTTCCGCGCCGGCCTGTTCAACATTGGTGCGCAGGGCCAGATCATCATGGCCGGCATCCTGGCCTCGTGGGTCGGTTTCGCCCTGCACCTGCCGCTGGGGCTGCACCTGCTGCTGGTCCTGGTGGCCGGCGTCGTCGGCGGTGCCGTCTGGGGCGGAATCGTGGGCGTGCTCAAAGCCCGCACGGGTGCCCATGAGGTCATCGTGACCATCATGTTCAACTACATCGCCCTGTATCTGCTGCGCTACCTGCTCGACACGGACCTGTTCCAGCGCCCGGGCGAGTCCACCCCGATTTCCCCGATCCTGGACCCCAACGCCGTGTACCCGCTGCTCTTCGGCAGCCAGTACCGGCTCCACTTGGGCTTCCTGCTGGCCATCGCGGCCACGGTCTTCGTCTGGTGGCTGCTGAACCGTTCCACGATCGGCTTCGAATTCCGGGCCGTCGGCGCCAACCCGAAGGCCGCCCTCACCGCCGGCATCAACGTCTCCCGGGCCACGGTCCTGGTAATGACCATCGCCGGTGGCCTGGCGGGCCTGGCCGGCGTCGCCCAGGTGGCCGGGACCGAGAAGGTCCTGACTGACGGAGTCGCGGCGACCTACGGTTTTGACGCGATCACCGTGGCCCTGCTGGGCCGCTCGTCCCCGTGGGGCACCTTCGCGGCCGGCCTGCTGTTCGGAGCATTCCGGGCAGGCGCCGTCCAGATGCAGATCCAGACCGGAACGCCGATCGACATCGTGCTCGTCGTCCAGTCGCTGATCGTGCTGTTCATCGCGGCGCCGCCCCTGGTCCGGGCCATTTTCGGGCTCAACCCGCGCAAGAAGAAGTCCGCCACCGCCGGCACCCCCAAGCAGGCAGCAACCACCGGAGGTGCCGCATGAGCACAACAGCAACCTCGCCCGTCAAACCGCAGCCGGAGAAGAACCACACGCCGGGGCAGTCCGCCAAGCCCGTGACCTGGAAGGTGCCGGTCACGCTCGCGGTGCTCGCCGTCGTCGCCTTCATCTTCTTTGGCCTGCTGGGCCCGCAGGGGACCGCCAAATTCGGGGTGTCCTCCGGCGGCGACTTCTTCCAGCTGCCGGCAATCGAAGTGCCCGCCTTCCTGAGCGGCATGGTGCTCTCCGTGGTCCTGCTGGGCCTCGCCGGCTACGCCCTGGTCCTGAAGGCGAACCGGAACGCCCGGCCCCCGCGCTGGCTGCCGGTCACTTTCACGGTGGTGTTTGTGGTCGCCTTCCTGATCTGGGTGGTGGGCGGCGCCCGGACCCCCAGCATCTCGCTGGCGGGCCTGATCGCAGGGTCCGTGACGCTCGCCGTGCCGATCGTCTTCGGTTCCCTGTCCGGCGTGCTGTGCGAACGCGCCGGCGTCGTGAACATCGCCATTGAGGGCCAGCTGCTGGGCGGCGCCTTCACAGCCGCGCTCGTGGCCAGCCTGACCCACAACCCCTACCTGGGCCTCCTGGCGGCGGCCGTCGCCGGCGCCCTCGTCTCGATGGTCCTGGCCCTGTTCAGCATCAAGTACGTGGTCAACCAGATCATTGTCGGCGTCGTGCTCAACGTCCTGGTCTCCGGCCTCACCGGCTTCCTGTTCACTACCGTGATGCAGTCGGACCCGGAGAAATACAACTCGCCCGGCCGGCTGCCCATCATCGACATCCCGGTGCTCTCCGGCATTCCCGTGATCGGCCCCATCCTGTTCAAGCAGTCCGTGGTGGGGTACCTGATGTATGTGGCCGTGATTGTGGTGTGGATCGCACTGTTCAAGACCAAGTGGGGCCTGCGCGTCCGGGCTGTGGGCGAACACCCGCAGGCCGCCGACACCCTGGGCATCAAGGTCAACGCCACCCGCTTCTGGAACGTCACGCTCGGCGGCGCGGTGGCCGGGATCGGCGGCTCGTTCTTCACCCTCGTCGCGATCGACAGCTTCACCAAGGAAATCTCCGGAGGCCGCGGGTTCATCGCCCTGGCCGCCATGATCCTGGGCCGCTGGAACCCGATCGGGGCATTCTTCGCCGCGCTGCTGTTCGGCTTCGCCGACAACCTGCAGAGCATCGTGACGATCATCGGTACCCCCGTGCCGAGCCAGTTCATGGCCATGCTGCCGTACCTGGTGACCGTGTTCGCCGTGGCCGGACTCGTCGGCCGCTCGCGGCCGCCGGCGGCCGACGGCATACCGTACGTCAAGGGCTGACCGTGGAGACCACACCGGTTGACTGGGCCGCGCTCGAGGCTGCGGCGGTTTCCGCCATGAAGAACGCCTACGCGCCGTATTCGAAGTTTCCGGTGGGGGCGGCAGCCCTCACCGGGGACGGCCGGATCGTCAGCGGCTGCAACGTCGAAAACGCCAGCTACGGGCTGACCCTGTGCGCCGAGTGCGCCTTGGTCGGCAACCTGCAGATGACCGGCGGCGGACTGCTGCGCGCCTTCTACTGCGTCGACGCCGGCGGCAACGTCCTCATGCCCTGCGGGCGCTGCCGACAGTTGCTCTACGAATTCCGGGCTTCCGATATGGAGCTCATGACCACCCAGGGAATCAAGACCATGGACCAGGTCCTTCCCGATGCCTTTGGCCCCCAACACCTGGAGGAACCCCGGTGACACTTTCGACACAGCCCGCCAGTACGACTGAAGCGTTCGACGCCGTCGACATCATCCGCATCAAACGGGACAAGGGCGTGCTCAGCCCCGCCCAGATCGACTGGACGATCGACGCGTACACCCGCGGCGCCATCGCCGACGAACAGATGGCCGCCCTGAACATGGCCATCCTGCTCAACGGCATGGACCGCGCCGAGATCTCCCGCTGGACCGCGGCCATGATCGCCTCCGGCGAGCGGATGGATTTCTCCAGCCTGCGCCGGCCCGACGGCGGCATGAAGGCCACGAGCGACAAGCACTCCACCGGCGGCGTGGGGGACAAGATCACTCTCCCGCTGGCCCCGCTGGTGGCCGTCTTCGGCGTGGCCGTCCCGCAGCTCTCCGGCCGCGGCCTGGGCCACACCGGCGGGACCCTGGACAAGCTCGAGGCGATCCCGGGCTGGCGCGCGGCCCTGAGCAACGAGGAAATGATGACCCAGCTCCAGGACGTCGGCGCCGTCATTTGCGCCGCCGGCGCGGGACTGGCCCCGGCCGACAAGAAGCTCTACGCGCTCCGGGATGTTACCGGGACCGTCGAGGCCATCCCGCTGATCGCATCCTCGATCATGAGCAAGAAGATCGCGGAGGGCACCGGATCGCTGGTCCTCGACGTCAAGGTGGGCAGCGGCGCGTTCATGAAGGACGAGGACCGTGCCCGCGAGCTCGCCGAGACCATGGTGGCCCTGGGCAAGGACGCCGGCGTGAACACCGTGGCCCTGCTGACCAACATGAACACGCCACTGGGCCTCACTGCGGGCAACGCGATCGAGGTTGAGGAGTCGGTGGAGGTCCTGGCCGGCGGGGGCCCGGAAGACGTCGTCGAACTCACCGTACGGCTCGCGGAGGAAATGCTGGCGTGCGCCGGTGTCCGCGACGCCGACCCCCGGGCCGCCCTGCGCGACGGCCGGGCCATGGACGTGTGGAACCGGATGATCGAGGCCCAGGGCGGCGACCCGCGCGCCAAGCTTCCGGTCGCCAAGGAATCCGAGGTCATCTACGCCCCGGCCGACGGCGTCCTGGTGGAGCTCGACGCGATGGCCGTCGGCGTCGCCGCATGGCGCCTCGGCGCCGGCCGCGCCCGCAAGGAGGACCAGGTCCAGGCAGGGGCCGGGGTGCGGATGCACGCCAAACCGGGCGCCACGCTCCGCGCCGGCGAGCCGCTCATGACGCTGCTGACGGACACCCCGGAGAAGTTCGGCCGTGCCAAGGAAGCGCTGGAGCACGCCGCCGTGATCGCACCGGAAGGCTCCCGGCCCGCCCAGAAGCTGATCATCGACCGCATCGCCTGAGGACCCGGCGGGCCGACAACCCCGCGTTGCCCCATCACGTATGGCCCTTAAACAGCCCTCAACCCAGAGATTTGGCCGCCATGCGTGATGGGGCAACGGGCTGGGCGGGGCAGTACACTGACAGCACAACTTTCCGGGAGAAACCGGGCCCCGCCGTGCGTTAGGAAGCTGTGCAGGCAATCAACGACTTCATCCTCGCCGCCGCAGGGCAGCCCTGGGTCCTCGTTCTCGTGTTTGCCTGCTGTGTCATCGATGGCTTCTTCCCGCCGATCCCCAGCGAATCGGTGGTGGTGGGCCTCGCCGCCGTCGCTGCCACCGCGGGCGTCCCCAACCCGGTGCTCCTGATCGCGACCGCCGCCGCCGGGGCCTGGGTGGGAGACAACCTCGCCTACCTGATCGGCCGCAGGACCGGGACCCGCCGCTGGGCCTGGATGCGCGGCCCCCGGATGCAGGGGGCCTTTGCCTGGGCCGGACGGGAACTGCGGAAACGGGCCGCGTCACTGATCCTCGTGGCGCGCTTCGTACCGATCGGGCGGGTGGCCGTCAACCTGACCGCCGGCGCAACGCACTACCCGCGGCCCAGGTTCATGGGCCTGACGGTGCTCTCGGCGGTGCTCTGGGCCGGGTACTCGGTGGGGATCGGCCTGTTCGTTGGTCCGTGGTTCGAGAAGAACCACGTCCTCGGCGCGAGCATCGCGATCGTCTGCGCGATTGTCCTGGGCCTGTTCGTCGACTTCGTGATCAGCAGGGTCCGCGGCCGCACAACGGAGGAACCGGCCTCTTCGGTCCCGCCCGCCGAGACCTAGCGCATCCGTTGCAGCACCCGGTGCAACCTGCTCCGCCGTGACACGGCGGCCGCCCGAAGATCCGCCGCCTGCAACGTAGCGGACCGCGCCCCGGGCGTGGGACACTTAGGAGCGATTTGCGTCACGTCCGCAGGGCGCAGTCCGTCCCAGGTTCCACCCGCACGCCAGTGGCATCGCCGTCACGGTGTGATTGTCCGTAACCGTTCACCCGTCCGCACCCATTCATCGAGGAGCACCGCCCGCATGGAGTTCATTAACGAGGCCGTGCTCCATGCCGCGGGTCAGTGGTGGATCTACCCCCTCCTGCTGGTCTTCTTCTTCGTGGACGGCTTCGCGATGGTGGTCCCCAGCGAGACCCTCATCGTTGCCCTTTCGGCGTACTCCGTGCACAGCGGCCAGCCCAACCTCTGGATCCTGGGGCTCACGGCACTCGTCGGGGCGATGGCCGGCGACAACATGGCGTACCTGCTCGGCCGGAAGATCGGCCTGGAACGGTTCCGCTGGATGCGGAAGCCCAAGGTCCAGAAGGTTTTCGCCTGGGCACACTATGAGCTCGAAAAGCGCGGCGCCGTCCTGATCTTCACGGCCCGCTACATCCCGTGGGGCCGCGTGGCCGTCAACTACGTGGCGGGAACGACGGCGTTTCCGCACCGGAGATTCTTCTTCCTGGACGCTTTCGCCTGCCTGACGTGGGTCGCCTATTCGATCGGCATTGGCCTGCTGGCCAGTTCCTTCCCGTGGCTGCACCACAACCCGCTGCTCAGCGCCGGGATCGCCGTGGTGTTCGCGATCGTGCTCGGGGTCCTCATCGACCACCTGCTGCGCTGGTGGCACAAGCGCCTGGGGCGCCACGACACGCGCCCGGACCGGACCGCGGAAGCGCCCGCCCCGGAACATGCGGCCCAGGGGCACGCTACCCAGGGGCACGCTACCCAGGGGCACGGCGCGATGCTGGCCGGCCCGGGCTCTGAAGCCGGAGCCTCCGGAAAGTAGCATCCGGCGCCCCGCGACCCTATGGTTGGAACGTGACTGAGACTATTCCTGACGCTGCCCCTGACCTCGACTTCGACCTGAAGGTCCTCCCCAAGGTTTCCCTTCACGACCACCTGGACGGCGGCCTGCGCCCGGCCACCATCATTGAACTGGCCGAGACCGTCGGGCACACGCTGCCCTCGACCGATCCCGTCGCCCTGGGGGAGTGGTTCCGGGAATCCGCCGATTCCGGTTCGCTGGTGCGCTACCTGGAAACCTTTGACCACACCATCGCCGTGATGCAGACCAAGGAAGGCCTGTTCCGCGTCGCCAAGGAATTCGTCGAGGACCTGGCCGACGACGGCGTCGTGTACGGCGAAGTTCGTTGGGCCCCCGAGCAGCACCTGCAGAAGGGCCTCAGCCTGGATGAGGTCGTGGAGGCCGTCCAGGCCGGACTCGACGCCGGCGTGGACGCCGTTGCCGAAACCGGCCGCGACATCCAGGTGGGCCAGCTCATCACCGCCATGCGCCACGCCGACCGCGGCCAGGAAATCGCCGAACTCGCAGTCCGCCACCGGAACCGGGGCGCGGTGGGCTTTGACATTGCCGGCGCCGAGGACGGCTTCCTGCCCGCCCGCTTCCGGGACGCGTTCACGTACCTCGCCCAGCACAACTTCCCGGCCACCGTGCACGCCGGCGAGGCCGCCGGCCTGGACAGCATCCAGTCCGCCCTGGTGGACGGCCGCGCCCTGCGCCTGGGCCACGGCGTGCGGATCGCCGAGGACATCTCAATCGAATTCGAAGAGGTCGACGAGGCCTGGGAGGACTCCGAAGGCTTCGGCGAGGAAGTCAGCGACACCATCGGCATGGTGACCCTGGGCGAGCTCGCCAGCTGGGTGCGGGACCGCGGCATCGCCCTGGAGATCTGCCCGTCCTCGAACCTGCAGACGGGCGCCATCTCCGGCTTCGGTGAAGGGATCGAAAGCCACCCGCTGGACATGCTCTACCAGCTGGGCTTCAACGTCACCATCAACACCGACAACCGCCTGATGAGCGGCGTGACCCTCACCGACGAGTTCGAACTTCTGGTCGAGACCTTCGACTACGACCTCGACGACCTGCTGGAGCTCACCCTCAACGCCGCCGAGGCCGCCTTCCTCCCGCTGGAGGAGAAAGAAGCGCTGGTCGAATACATCAACGAGGCCTACGCCGACCTTGGCTAACGAGGACCCGACACCCGTCCGGGGGCAGCCCGTGCCCGCGGCAGCGGAGCTCGTCTCCGTCATTGCCGCCCTGCGCGAGCACTGCCCCTGGATGGGTGCCCTCACCCACGAGTCCCTCGTCGAGTATCTCCTCGAGGAGGCCTACGAGGTGGCCGAAACCATCGAGACGGGCGGCGGCGACACCGAGCTCAAGTCCGAGCTCGGTGACGTGCTGCTCCAGGTGGTCCTGCACGCCCGGCTCGCCGAGGAGCGCGGCGCCTTCGACCTCGACGACGTCGCGCGCTCCCTCAGCGCCAAGATGATCCGGCGGAACCCGCACGTGTTCCGCCCCGACGGCTCCCTGCAGGATTCCTTCCCGGCAACGGTCGAGGAAATCGTCCTGACCTGGGACGCCGTCAAGAAAGCCGAAAAACCCGACCGCGGCCACGCCTTCGACGGGGTTCCCGCGGCGCTTCCCGCGCTTGCCCGCGCCCAGAAACTCCTGGACCGTGCCGAACGCGCCGGCCTGCCCGCGGCCGCGGCCGGCACCAATGCGGCCGGCACCGCCGTCGGGATCCCCGGCACCGAAGACGAACTCGGTGAGCTGCTGTTCGGGATCGCGGCCGGCGCCCGGGCGCACGGGCTCGACGCCGAACGCGCCCTGCGCGGCGCCCTGCGCCGCTTCCAGGACAGCCACGGCCCCACGCCGTAGCAACAGCAGTGCCGGCCCCGCGTCGGCGGCACTATAGCGCCGGGATTCTGGAACCAGCATCATGACGTCCGGGGTTTGGATAGGTTTCCGTAACCTCCGCCACTCTCGACTAGGCTAGTAGCGACGACGACGTCGGTCTTTCCGTCTGATGTACAGCCAGATCCCAAGCAGTCAGATTCCCTGCAGATCGCTTCACCCAAAGGAGCATATCCATGGCGCTTATCGATGCCATCCACGCCCGCGAAATCCTCGATTCCCGTGGCAACCCGACCGTAGAAGTTGAGGTCCTGCTCTCCGACGGCCAGATCGGCCGCGCAGCAGTTCCCTCCGGCGCCTCCACCGGCGAACACGAGGCCGTTGAGCTCCGCGACGGCGACAAGGGCCGCTACCTCGGCAAGGGCGTCCAGAAGGCCGTTGACGCCGTCATCGACCAGATCGCCCCGGCCCTGGTCGGCTTCGACGCGACGGACCAGCGCAGCATCGACCAGGCCATGATCGACCTCGACGGCACCGCCAACAAGGGCAAGCTCGGCGCCAACTCCATCCTCGGCGTCTCCCTTGCCGTGGCCAACGCCGCAGCCGCCTCCGCCGACCTGCCGCTGTACAAGTACCTGGGCGGCCCGAACGCCCACGTCCTGCCCGTGCCGCTGATGAACATCCTCAACGGCGGCTCCCACGCAGATTCCGACGTCGACATCCAGGAATTCATGATCGCCCCGATCGGCGCCGAGACCTTCTCCGAGGGACTGCGCTGGGGCGTTGAGGTTTACCACAACCTCAAGTCCGTCCTGCAGGCCAAGGGCCTGTCCACCGGCCTCGGCGACGAGGGCGGCTTCGCCCCGAACCTGCCCTCCAACCGCGCCGCCCTGGACCTGATCCAGGAAGCCATCAAGAACGCCGGCTACACCCCGGGCAAGGACATCGCCCTGGCCCTGGACGTCGCCTCCTCCGAGTTCTTCACCGACGGCGCCTACCAGTTCGAGGGCAAGGCCCTGAGCGCCACCGAGATGAGCAACTACTACGCCGAACTCGTGGCCGACTACCCGCTGGTCTCCATCGAGGACCCGCTGGACGAGAACGACTGGGAAGGCTGGAAGACCCTCACCGACGCGATCGGCGACAAGGTCCAGCTCGTGGGCGACGACCTCTTCGTCACCAACCCGGTCCGCCTCCAGCAGGGCATCGAGTCCGCCACGGCAAACTCGCTGCTCGTGAAGGTCAACCAGATCGGTTCGCTGACCGAGACCCTGGACGCCGTGTCCCTGGCCCAGCGCGCCGGTTACACCACCATCACCTCGCACCGCTCCGGCGAGACGGAGGACACCACGATCGCCGACATCGCCGTTGCCACCAACGCCGGCCAGATCAAGACCGGTGCACCGGCCCGCTCCGAGCGCGTCGCCAAGTACAACCAGCTGCTGCGCATCGAAGAGGAACTCGACGACGCCGCACGCTACGCCGGCCGCAGCGCCTTCCCGCGTTTCAAAGGCTAGTTAGCCGCTAAAACCGGTGACCGGTGGCTATGGTTGAAAGACCATGGCCACCGGTTCTGTTTTTGGTCCGCTGTTGAAGGAGTGACATGGCTACCCGACGCCCCAATGTTCCCCGGGCTACGCCCGCGGCGCCCAAGGCGGCCACGCCGCCGGCGGACGCCGGCACGGGGCCGGCAGGCGACGGCGGCGACGTGATCCGGGCGGACTTCGGCGGCGCGAAGGCATCGGCAGCAAAGCCGCCGACATCGGCAGGGGCAGCGGCCCCTGGGGCGGCCAAACCCGGACCCCGGTCTCCGGCGTCGGGCACCCCGGCCCCCGGCAAGCGCCGCCCGGCAGCAGCGCCGGGAACCAGGCCGGCACCCGGAAAAGCCGGCGGAAAGCCCGCCCGCCGCCCGGCCGCGGGGGACGCCGGCGACTCGCTCGATCCCGTCCCCGCCAAGGCATTCTCCGGCAGGCTGCTGGCCCTCGGCGTCGTCATGGTCGCCATCACGATCCTGCTTGCCCCGACCGTGAAGATATTCCTCGACAAGCGCGCCGAGATCGCGGCCCTGCAGGCGGATATCGCGGCCAAGCAGGCCAAGCAGGAGGACCTCAAACGCCAGGTGTCGCGGTGGCAGGATCCCAACTACGTCAAGCAGCAGGCCCGCGACCGCATTAACATGGTTATGCCCGGAGAGACGGGCTACTGGGTCTTCGGCAGCGATCTTCCTGCCGCTCAGGCCAGTGGCTCGGCAGGGGCAGCAACAGCACAAGACCCGGCCAACCTGCCGTGGGTGGACGCCCTGTGGGAGTCCATCCGGCGATCGGCAACAGACTAGGAGCGGCGCCCGCCGCCGCGGTTGTCCCGCAGGCAACCGCAGACCAGGGCAGGAAGGTGCCACTCCCGTGGACCAGAACCGAGTGGACCAGAACCAGGAACACACAGTGCCGGAAAATACAGTGCCGGAAAATACAGCGCAGGCGTCCCGCCGGCCGTCCCCACACGACCTCGAGGTCCTCAGCCGCCAGCTGGGCCGGCCGGTGCGGGACGTCGTCGAAATCCCGGCCCGCTGCGCGTGCGGCAACCCGCTCGTGGCGGCCACCTCGCCGCGGCTCAGCAACGGCACGCCGTTCCCCACTACGTTCTACCTCACGCATCCGGTGATCACGTCCGCGGTGTCACGGCTGGAAGCGGCCGGGCTGATGAACGAGATGAACGACCGGCTCGCCGCCGACGCCGGCCTCGCCGCCCGCTACCGCGACGCCCACGAGGCCTACCTGGCCTCCCGCGCCGAAATCGGCGCGCGCTCCGGCACCGGCGCCGTCCCGGAGATTGACGGCATCTCCGCCGGGGGCATGCCGACCCGCGTCAAGTGCCTGCACGTCCTGGTGGGCCATTCGCTGGCCGCCGGGGCCGGCGTGAACCCGCTTGGCGACGAGGCCATCGCGGCCATCGCCGAGTGGTGGACCGCGGACCGCTGCTATTGCGACGGCGCCTGGGACACCGGGGGAGAGGCCCCTTCCCGGGACCTCAGCCGCCACGGGCCGCAGGGCCTGCCCGAGATCGTGGGACGTCCCGCCCCCGTGCGCAAGTCCCGCACCGCCGGTACGGAGGACGTAAAGTGACCCGCGTTGCGGCAGTGGACTGCGGCACCAACTCGATCCGCCTGCTGATCGCAGATATAGAAACAGAGGCCACCGCCGCCCGGCCCGCCCCGCGGCTGAGCGACATCGTGCGCGAAATGCGCGTCGTCCGGCTCGGCCAGGGTGTGGACTCCACCGGCGAACTTGCCCAGGAAGCCCTCGAGCGCACCTTCGCGGCAACCCGGGACTACGCCGCCCTCATCCGCGGGCACGGCGCCGAAAAAGTGCGTTTCGTAGCCACCTCGGCCACCCGAGACGCCAGCAACCGCCAGGTCTTCGTCGACGGCATCCGCGGCATCCTCGGCGTCGAACCCGAGGTCATCACCGGCGACGAGGAAGCCGCGCTGTCCTTCGCCGGCGCCAGCAGCGTCCTGCCCTCCCGCGGCGCCGACCCCGTGCTGGTGGTGGACCTCGGCGGCGGCAGCACCGAGTTCGTGCTCGGCAACGCCGACGGCGTCATCGCCGCCCGCTCGGTCGACGTCGGCTGCGTCCGGATGACCGAACGGCACCTGCGCGCGGACCCGCCCACCGCGGAACAGATCGCGGCTGCGGAGGCCGACGTCGACGCTGCCATCGCCGAGGCGGCACGGACCGTGCCGCTGGACCGCGCCACCGCCGTCGTCGGCGTCGCCGGCTCCGTCACCACGATCACCGCGCACGCGCTGCGCCTGCCGGAGTACTCGCCGGCCGCGATCCACGGCACCGAACTGGACCTGGAAGCGGTGCGGAAAGCCTGCACCGAACTGCTGGACATGACCCGGGCCGAACGCGCGGCCCTGCCGTACATGCACCCGGGCCGGGTGGACGTCATCGGGGCCGGCGGCCTCGTGTGGCGCCGGGTCCTGCAGCGCCTGGCCGAGGCCACGGCCGGCCGCATCACCACGGCGGTGACCAGCGAACACGATATTCTTGACGGAATTGCCCTCAGCATCAGCTAATTTTGACCGCGATGTTATGCATCAGCCGGTGTGCACCAGCCGTTGTGTACCGACACCGTGCTTGTGCCGCTGGCGCTTGCGCCGATAGGACCTGTATGACCAGAGCAACAGCCCGGCGCCGCCGGACCGCCTCCGCGTTGATGGCCTTGGCCCTTGCCGGCGGCACCGCCTCGGCCGCCCTCACGGCTGCCCCGGCCGCCTACGCCGACTCCTGGCGGGACAAGGAGTACTGGCTCGCCGAATCCGGCATCACCAAAGCCTGGGACGTGTCCAAGGGCGCCGGCGTCAAGGTCGCCGTAATCGACAGCGGCGTGGACGGCGCGCACCCGGATCTGGCGGGCGTGCTCGCCGGAGGCACGGACATCTCCGGCGCCGGAAGCCCCAACGGGCAGGAAAGCATCGGGGCCAAGCCCGAGCACGGGACCCTGGTGGCCACCATGCTTGCCGGGCGCGGGCACCAGCCCGCCGGGTCCACGGCCAAACCGACGGCCAGCGCCTCCGGCCCTGCAGCGGGCGCTGCCGTCGGACCCGACGGGATCGTCGGCGTCGCCCCGGAGGCCCGGATCCTGTCCGTCTCCACCTGGCTGGGGTCCGCCAACCCGGGCGGCAAAACCGACCAGGACCAAATCCCGGAGGCCGTGCGCTGGGCCGTGGACAACGGCGCCCGCGTCATCAACATCTCCCTTGGCAGCACCTCGCCGGAATGGCCGCAGAGCTGGGACGCGGCATTCCTCTACGCCGAACAAAAGGACGTCGTGATCGTCGCCGCCGCGGGCAACCGGGTGGGCGGCAACATCCAGGTCGGGGCCCCGGCCACCATCCCCGGGGTGCTGACCGTCGCGGGCCTGGACCGGACGGGGACGGCGAGCATCGACTCCTCGTCCCAGGGCATCAGCATCGGCGTTGCCGCACCCGCCGAGGGCCTGGTCGGCGGGATGCCCGCCGGCGGCTACGCCGAGTGGGCAGGAACCTCCGGCGCCACCCCCATCGTCGCCGGCGTCGCCGCCCTCATCCGCTCCAAGTGGCCCGAGATGTCCGCGAGCCAGGTCATCAACAGGATTGTCAGCACGGCCAAGGACGCCGGGGCCCCGGGGAAGGACCCGCTGTACGGCTTCGGCGTGCTCGACGCCGAAGCCGCCCTCAAAGCCGACGTCCCGGAAACCAAGGTCAACCCGCTGGGCTCCATTTCCGACTGGATCAGGGTCCAGCGGCGCGGGAACCCTGCCACGACGGCGCCGGCCGCCGCGCCCTCGCCCCCGAGCGCCGAGCCCACCCTGCCCGAGGCGACCGTGCCGGTCGCGGAGAAACCCTCGCAGCTGGACAGCGCCGTGCCGGCCGCCGTCGTGCTCGGCTTCGGCCTGCTGTTCGTCGGTATCATCGCCGGGGCCGCCGTGCAGTTGCGTGCCGCGATGCGCACCCCGCCGACGGACACCCGGGGCGGGTCGGAGGGCCCGGGCGGGGCCGGTTCGGGGACCGCGGATTCATTGGATTCCAGCAGCCAGTCATAGTTAGTGAAGGTTTTCACAAACTACTGTATTCTTGACGCATGGCATCCTCCCTTCAGCTCCAGGACCGTCCCCGTGTGCTCGTCGTCGGCGGCGGGTACGTCGGCCTGTATGTAGCCCTCAAACTGCAGAAAAAGATCGCGAATGCAGGTGGCATCGTCACCGTCGTCGATCCGCTGCCCTACATGACCTACCAGCCCTTCCTGCCGGAAGTTGCCGGCGGCAACATCGAGGCCCGCCACGCGGTCGTCTCGCACCGCCAGCACCTGAAGCAGACCGAACTCATCCAGGGCCGCGTCACCTCGATCGACCACGCCAACCGCACTGCGGTGGTGGCCCCCTCCGACGGCGGCGCCACCTTCGAGGTGCCCTACTTCGACGTCGTCCTGGCCGCCGGCGCCATCACCCGCACCTTCCCGATCAAGGGCCTCGCGGACAAGGGCATCGGCCTGAAGACCATCGAGGAAGCCGTTGCGCTGCGCAACAAGGTCCTCGAGCGCATCGAGACCGGTTCGCTCATGACGGACCCGGCCGAGCGCGCCCGCGCCCTGACGTTCGTCGTCGTCGGCGGCGGCTTCGCCGGCATCGAATGCATCACCGAAATGGAAGACCTTGCCCGCGCCGCGGTCAAGAACAACCCGCGCGTCAAGCAGGAGGAAGTCCGCTTCGTCCTGGTCGAGGCCATGGGCCGCATCATGCCCGAGGTTACGGCGCAGCAGGCCGAGTGGGTTGTTGGACACCTCCGCAGCCGCGGCATCGAGGTCCTGCTCAACACCTCGCTGGACAACGCCGAGGGATCCCTGAAGCTCATCAACCTGCCGGACAAGACCCTGGCCCAGGAATTTGAGTCTGACACCCTGGTCTGGACCGCGGGCGTGCAGGCCAACCCGATGGTCCGCTCCACGGACTTCCCGCTCGAGCCGCGCGGCCGCGTCCGCGTGCTGCCGGACCTGCGCATCGCAGGTGACGAGGGCATCATCGACAACGCCTGGGCTGCCGGCGACATCGCCGCCGTTCCCGACCTCACCGGCGGCGGCCTGCCGGACGGCACCTGCGTGCCGAACGCCCAGCACGCGCTGCGCCAGGCCAAGCGCCTCGCCAAGAACCTGTGGGCCTCCCGCTGGAACAAGCCGCTCAAGGACTACAAGCACAAGAACCTGGGCGCCGTCGCCGGCTTCGGCGAATGGAAGGGTGTCGCGAACATCAACCTGCTGGGCCGCATCGGCCTCAAGGGCCCGCTGGCGTGGCTGGCCCACCGCGGCTACCACGGCCTGGCCATGCCGACCGTTGAGCGCAAGATCCGCGTGATCACCGGCTGGTTCTGGGCCTTCTTCCTGGGCCGCGACACGACGCAGCTGATGGACCTGGACAACCCGCGCGGCGCATTCGTGGCCGCAGCGACCCCGGCGCCGAAGCCCGCACCGGCACCGGCACCGGAGGCGGCCAAGCCCGCAGCTGACGCCAAGGCCGACGCCAACGTGTCAGCCAAGGAGTCAGCCTCGGTTCCCGCAGACGCCAAGTAAACACCGGCCGTAACTTAGCGGTTGCCATACGACGGCGGCTGTTCCCCTCCGGGGAGCAGCCGCCGTCGTTTGTTGTTCCGGTCCCGGCAGCCGCACCACTGAAGGGAACAGCCGCCGGACCCCGGCGCCTAGACTGGCATCATGACAGGCGAAAAGGACCTCCATACGCTGCTGGCAACGATGCACCCCGTGCGCCGCGACGGCGAATACGTCTATGTTCTGTGGCCGCACGGCAGGCCGCTGGCGGGGGAGATCATGGCCGCCGTGCGGGAAGCCGAGGGACTGACAGTGGTGATGCCCCGGGACGACGCGGACGCCATGGGACTCTCCTATGACTTCGTGGGCGCCTGGATAACCCTCGAAGTGCATTCCTCGCTGGAAGCAGTGGGCCTCACGGCCGCCGTCGGAGCCGCCCTGACCGAGGCGAAGATCAGCTGCAACGTGCTGGCCGGCTTCCACCATGACCACCTGCTGGTGCCGGTGGCGGATGCCGACCGCGCCCTGGAAGTCCTGCACGAACTAGCCCTGCGCGAATCCGCCCCGCACGAATTCGACCCGCACGAGCTCGCCCAGGACAGCAGCCGGGAGCCCGCCGCACCGGCACTGCGGCTGCGCGTCGAACAACCGGAGGACCGGCCCGCCCTCCTGGCCCTCACCGCCGCCGCCTTCGCCGTGTCCCCGGTGACCGGACTGCCGGTGGAAGGCGAACCGGAGGAAGTTGACCTGCTCCGCCGGCTCTTCGGCTGCGCAGAGTACCTGCCGGAGTTCAGCATTGTCGCGGAGCTTGACGGCGAGATCGTGGGCCATGTGATCAGTACCCGGGCCCGGGTGGGGGACCTGGACCTTCTCGGACTCGGGCCGATTGGGGTGGTGCCCCGGCTGCAGCGGCACGGCATCGGCACCGCGCTCATGAAGGAGACCGTGGCACGGGCCAACGCCGCGGGGGAGCGGGGGATCGCCCTGCTGGGCAGCCCCGGCTACTACTCGCGGTTCGGCTTCGTGCCGTCCTCCTCCCTCGGGGTGGCGCCGCCGGTGCCGGCATGGGGCGCGAACTTCCAGCTGCTCCCGCTCGCCCTCTGGCCCGGCGGCGTCAGCGGCACTTTCCGCTACGCCGCGCCGTTCGAGGGCTGATCCGGCCTGCGACGGGATACCATTGACCGGGCGCCCTAGTAGCCCAATTGGCAGAGGCATCGGACTTAAAATCCGCGTGTTGTGGGTTCGAGTCCCACCTGGGGCACAAGCCGGGAACCGGCGTGTTCGAACAGTCCGTGGGACGGACGGAAGCGCCCCACCCGCCATCGGGTGGGGCGCTTTTCGGGTCTTGGCCCCGCCCCCGATAATGGTTACCCTGGGCCACTACTCCTTACCATGCTAGTGAGCACCTGGCCGGGCGGCAATGATTGATTTGCGCTATGCCGGGCGGGCCGGGAGAACGTACCGGCCGGCCTTGTCGGTGGCCAGAGCCAGGGAACTGATGTACTGCGGGCCGCCGTCCGGTGCCCGTTCCGCCGACAGCATCATGTCCGGCCGTTCGAAGTGCAGGCCGCTGACGTGGCAGGGCAGCGTGGCGCCGCTGGGATTCCCGTCGGCGTCGAACATCGGCAGGTCGATACCGTCGTCGGTGCGTCGCAGGTAGAACCGGCCTTTCGTGACAATCGCCATGATCGGGGTGACGACGACGGCGATCGCCACGGCGAACACCGGCGAGAACGGCTGCACGGCGGAGCCGAAGGCGCCGAAGAACATCGCGATCGAGACCCCGGCGGAGAGCGCGAGCGAGACGACACCGACCGGGTTCCAGTCGTGCAGCATGCCGCGGCGGAACTCCGGGTGGAGCGGCGAGAGCTTCAGGAGCCACTTGTTGACCATGATGTCGGTGGCGACCGTGACGATCCACGCCATCGCGATGTTGGCATAGAAGCCGAGGATGGTGTTCAGGAAGTCGAACATGTTCGCCTCCATCAGTACCAGGGCGATGCCGAGGTTCACCACCACGAAGACGAGGCGGCCGGGGTAGGTGCGGGTGACGCGGGTGAACGAGTTGGTCCAGGCAAGGGAACCCGAGTAGGCGTTGGTGACATTGATCTTGATTTGCGAGATCACCACCAGGACGACTGCCAGCGTCATGGCCAGCCAGGCCGGCATCATCTCCGTGTAGACGCCGAGGAACTGGTGCACGGGCTCATTGGCGGTGGCCGAGGCGGCCGGGTCGAGGGTGCCGATCAGGTACACGGCGATGAAGAGGCCGATCGCCTGCTTGATCGCACCGAACACGACCCAGCCGGGTCCGGCGAGGATCACGGCCCGCCACCAGGCCACGCGGTTCTCGGCGGTCTTGGGCGGCATGAAGCGCAGGTAGTCGATCTGCTCCGCGATCTGGGCAATGAGTGACAGGCAGACGCCGGCCGCGAGCATGACCGAGGCGAAGCTGGGGCCCCCGTTGCCGTCGCTGCCGCCGTAGGCGAAGAACTCGCTGATCGAACCGGGGTGGGTGGCCACCAGGAAGCCGAAGGGAAGCACCATGAGCACCAGCCAGAGCGGCGTGGTCCAGACCTGCAGCTTTGACAGGACCTTCATGCCGTAGATGACCAGCGGAATGACCAGGATTGTCGACACGGCGTAGCCGGCCCAGCGCGGCACCCCCAGTCCGATCTCGAGCCCCTGGGCCATGATCGAGCCTTCGAGGGCGAAGAAGATGAACGTGAACGTGGCGAAGATGATGTTGGTGACCACCGACCCGTAGTAGCCGAACCCCGCTCCGCGGGTGATCAGATCGAGGTCGATGTTGTAGCGGGCCGCGTAATATGCGAGCGGGAAACCTGTCACGAAGATGATCGCGGCGGCCACGGCGATGCCGAGCAGCGCGTTGGTTGTCCCGTGGGCGATGCCGATGTTGGCGCCGATCGAGAAGTCGGCCAGGTAGGCGATGCCGCCCAGGGCGCTGGTCGCGACCACGCCGGTGCCCCACTTGCGGTACGAGCGCGGCGCGAACCGGAGGGTGTAGTCCTCCAGGCTCTCCTTGGTGGCGTTCCTGGTGTCGGAGTCGGCCGGGGACTGTGGGGCCGGGGCGGTGGTGGCGCTGGCGGGCTGTAAGTCCGTTGACATGGGGCGACCTTTCGCAGAGGGAACAGCGGGCAGTGGTGCGGACGCGATTCTGCCGAAGACATGTTTCCGGCATGTTCCCGGCTGCGCTCATGCATGTGTCGTTCGCCGCGGGCCAGAGGGCCCGGCTTTCGCCGCAGGCCGGCCCGGCGCCGGGCGCCAGATTTCCTCTATGCAACGAGTGTTATAAGGATGTGATCGTAGTCACTTATTTTCGGGCCGAATTTGCATTAGCTTGAAGTGGAATCAGGAACACCTGATCTTTCGCGTCAAAGGCCGTTCGCACCTTTAGATGAGGAGCTTGTACATGACTTCACTCCCTCGGGTCGCGCCCCGCATCGCTAAGCTCACAGTGCTTAGCGTGGGCGTCGCCCTTCTGGCTACGGCTTGCGGTGGTTCGTCCACCCCGAGCTCGACGGGCTCCAGTTCAGCCGCGGCCGCCGGCATCGCATGCCCGGCACCCAGCGCTACCGGCGGCGGCACCTCAGCTGCCAGTGACACCGGCTCCGTGCCCGCATCGGCCACCACCACCGACACGCCCCTGAAAATCGGCTCGCTCCTGCCGACAACGGGTTCGCTGGCCTTCCTCGGCCCGCCCGAAATTGCCGGTGTCAACCTCGGCATCAAGGAAATCAACGACGCCGGCGGCGTCCTGGGCAAGCCCGTCGAGGTCATCCACCGCGACTCCGGCGACACCAAGACCGACATCGCCACCCAGTCCACCACGGCACTGCTCGGCCAGGGCGTCGGCGCCATCATCGGTGCCGCTTCCTCGGGCGTGTCCAAGACGGTCATCAACCAGATCACCGGTGCCGGCGTCGTCCAGTTCTCCCCGGCGAACACCTCGCCGGACTTCACCACGTGGGACGACAAGGGCCTCTACTGGCGCACCGCTCCCTCGGACGTGCTCCAGGGCAAGGTCCTCGGTAACTACATCGCCACCTGTGGCGCCCAGACCATCGGCATGATCGTCCTGAACGACGCCTACGGAACCGGCCTCGCCAAGAACGTCCAGGCCGCTTTCGAGGCAGCCGGCGGCAAGGTTGTGGCTCAGGAGCTCTTCAATGAAGGCGACTCCCAGTTCAGCAGCCAGGTGGACAAGGTCCTCGCCGCCAAGCCGGATGCCATTGCCCTGATCACCTTCGACCAGGCCAAGAGCATCGTTCCGCTCATGACGGGCAAGGGTGTCAAGCCCAACCAGATCTTCATGGTGGACGGCAACATGTCCGACTACAGCAAGGACTTCCAGCCGGGAACCCTCAAGGGCGCCCAGGGCACCATCCCGGGCACCTTCGCCAAGGATGACTTCAAGAAGAAGCTCCTCGCGATCGACCCGGCCCTGAAGGACTACAGCTACGCAGGTGAATCGTACGACGCTGCCAACCTGATCGCTCTGGCAGCGGAAGAGGCCAAGAGCACCAAGGGTACGGATATCGCCGCACACCTGAAGGATGTCTCTGAAGGCGGCGAGAAGTGCAACACCTTCCCGTCCTGCGTCACCCTGCTCCGCAACGGCAAGGACATCGACTACGACGGCCAGTCCGGCCCCGTAACGTTCTCCGATGCCGGCGACCCGACTGAAGCCTACATCGGCATCTACGAGTACCAGGATGACAACACCTACAAGCCCGTCAAGGAAGAGTTCGGCAAGCTGTAAGCCGCACTCCGCCTGACACGGAAGGCCCCCGCCCCCAGGGCGGGGGCCTTTTGCGTGCCCGGAGGGCCCGACGCCGGCGAGGCGAGGGCGGGTGTCACGCACTTCTACTCAAGAGCCTGCGCTGCGTGACGCCGTCGTCGCCTTGGTGGTGAAGCAAACGGTGACTTAGGAGCTGAGGGTGACGGAGGCAGGCGCTTGTGAAAGCGCCGTTGTTGCGCGAGGCACGAGCGCAGGCGCCGAGCAAGTGGCTGCGGAGTCGCCCGGAGTCCCCAGAGCGGCCGCGGAGTCCGAAGGCGCGCGGGGCACGCAGAAGGGCCGCCACCGGCTGGTGACGGCCCCTCAGCGAAGCGGTACTGCTGGTACTCCTACTCGACGGTGTCCGCGAGCGTCCCGAGGTAGAGCTGGATGACCTTGGGGTCCTTCATCAGTTCCCGGCCGGTGCCCGTGTACGCGTCCTTGCCCTGGTCCAGGACGTAGCCGCGGTCGCAGATCTGCAGGCAGCGGCGCGCGTTCTGCTCGACCATGATGACGGAGACGCCGGCCCGGTTGATCTCGTGCACCCGCAGGAAGGTCTCATCCTGTTTGACGGGGGAGAGGCCGGCCGAGGGCTCGTCGAGCAGGAGCACGGCGGGATCCATCATCAGGGCCCGGCCCATGGCCACCATCTGGCGTTCGCCGCCGGAGAGTGAACCCGCCCGCTGGGCGCGCCGCTTGCCGAGTTCGGGGAACAGGCTGGTGACGAAGTCGAACCGTTCGGCGTAGTCCTTGGGCCGCTGGAACATGCCCATCTGCAGGTTTTCCTCGATGGTCAGGGCCGCAAAGACGTTGTTCGTCTGGGGTACGAAGCCCACACCCTTGGTGACCAGCTTGTTGGCCTTGAGCCCGGTGATGTCCTGGCCGCGGACCACGACCGAGCCGGAGTGGACCTTGACCAGGCCGAACATCGCCTTCAGCAGCGTGGACTTCCCGGCGCCGTTGGGGCCGATGATGCCGATCAGTTCACCCTTGCGGGCCTCGATGCTGCAGCCGTTGAGGATGTTGACCCCCGGGATGTACCCGGCCACGAGGTCGGTGACCTTGACAACCGAGTCGCCGTCGAAGGCGGGCTGGGCGGTCGGTGCCGCGCTGGTGGCGCTCATTCTGTGTCCTTATCAGTGCTGGTCGGTTTCCCGGGGCTCTCCGGCTGATCAGTGTTCGCCGGCTCCCCGGAGACGCCCGACTGGTCCCCGGGCGTCGGTTCCCCGGCGCTGCGGCGGCCGTGCGGGGCCCCGTTCGCACCGGGCTCCTGCGCCTCGGTGGCGAGGACATCGGCCGAGATGATGCCGGCGTTGTCCGTGCCGACGATCGATTCCTCGTCCGCGACAAGCTCGGCAGCCAGTTCCTTGATGCCCTCCGCGTCGCCGAGGTCGACGTCGTGGTGGGCGCCGAGGTAGGCGTCGATCACGGCGGGGTTCTTCATGACCTCCGCCGGCGGACCTTCGGCCACGATCTTGCCCTCGGCCATCACGACGACCCAGTCCGCAATGTGACGGACCATGTGCATGTCGTGCTCGACGAACAGGACCGTCATGCCTTCGGACTTGAGGTTCTTGATGTGGTCCAGCAGCGACTGCGTCAGGGCCGGATTAACGCCGGCCATGGGCTCGTCGAGCATCACGAGCTTGGGACGCACCATGAGCGAGCGGGCCATTTCCAAGAGCTTGCGCTGGCCGCCGGACAAGGACGCCGCGTAATCGTCCTTCTTGGCGTCCAGCTTGAACTTCTCGAGCAGGACGTTCGCCTCTTCGGTGATCTTGCGCTCCTGGCCGCCCCAGATGCCCTTGAACAGGGCCTTGGAGAGCCGCTCGCCGGACTGGCTGGAGGCGCCCAGGCGCATGTTCTCCATGACAGTGAGCTTGCCCATGACCTTGGTGAGCTGGAACGTGCGCACCATGCCCATCCGGGCCACCTTGTAGGAGGACACCCCGGCGAGGCTCTGGCCCTCAAACTGCCAGCTGCCCGAGTTTGGGGTGTCGAAGCCCGTGAGCAGGTTGAACAGCGTGGTTTTGCCGGCCCCGTTCGGGCCGATCAGGGCCGTGATCTTGTGCCGCGGAATCTCCAAATATTCGACGTCGACGGCGTTGATGCCGCCGAAGCTGCGGGTGACGTTCTCCGCCACCACGATCGGGTCACGCTTCTTGCAGCCTGGCCCGACCTCGCCGACGGCGATCGGCCGGGTGTCGGTCATGTAGTCGACTTCTTCCGACATGCGGGGTTCGCCGCGCGATTCTTCGCTGGGAATGCTCATGCGAATGCCAGCTCCTTCTTGTTGCCGAGGACGCCCTGGGGCCTGAAGATCATCAACAGCATCAGCGCGACACCCACCAGGATGTAACGCAGCTGACCGGCCTGGACCGTGTTCAGCCAGGTGATGGTGCCGGACTCGATCAGGCCGTAGAGGATGCCCTGGGTGAGGGAGAGCACCACCCAGAAGATCATGGCGCCGACCACCGGGCCGAGCACCGTGCCGAGGCCGCCCAGCAGCAGGCAGGTGTACAGGAAGAACGTCAGTTCGGTGCCGTAGTTGGCGGGCTGGACCGCGCCGCGGGGGAGCGTGAAGATCATGCCTGCCAGGGCACCGAGCGCGCCGCCGATGATCAGGGACTGCATCTTGTAGGCGTACACGTTCTTGCCCAGTGAGCGGACGGCGTTCTCGTCCTCGCGGATGCCCTTGAGCACGCGGCCCCAGGGGCTGCGCATGAGCAGCCAAACCAGGGTGCAGAACAAGGCCACGACTGCCCAGGCGACCACCCGGATGAAGAAGTCGCGGTTGTTCATGCCGATGTAGGTCCCCGGCGGGAAGGGGTTCATGGCGTAGAAGTCGCCTTCGAAAGCGGCCAGGCCGTTGGCCGAACCGGTGACGGAGGTCAGCTGGTTGGTCGTGACGATGTAGCGCACGATTTCAGCCGCCGCGATGGTCACGATGGCCAGGTAGTCCGCCCGCAGCCGCAGCGTCGGGATGCCCAGCAGCAGGGCGAAGATGGCCGAACACACGACGGCGATGAGCAGTCCGACGAAGAACGGCACGTGGAACGTCAAGGTGGAGATGGCGAAGCCGTAGGCCCCCACCGCCATGAAGCCGGCCTGGCCGAAGTTCAGCAGGCCGGTGTAGCCGAAGTGGACCGCGAGGCCGAGGGTGGCGAGGGCGTAGGCGGCTGTCGTCGGGCTGAAGAGTTCGCCGGCGGCGCTGGAGAAAATAAATCCGAAATCCATGGCTGTCTCCTAACCCACGCGCTCGCGGCGGCCCAGAATGCCCTGAGGCCGGAACAAGAGGACAACGATCATGATGAACAACGCTCCCACGTATTTGAGGTCGGCCGCGAGACCGAACACGGTGGTCAGCTCCACGAAGATGCCGACGATGATGGAACCGACCAGGGCGCCCCAGACCGTGCCGAGGCCGCCCAGGGTGACAGCGGCGAAGATGAGCAGCAGGATCTGCGAGCCCATGTCGAAGGTGACGCCGGGCCGGTAGTAGGCCCACAGGATGCCGCCGAGGGCGGCGAGCATGCCGCCGACCACCCAGACGATCCGGATGACGGAGTCGACGTCGATGCCGGAGGCCGCGGCCAGGGCCGGGTTGTCGGCCACCGCGCGGGTGGCCTTGCCCAGCCTGGTCTTCAGAAGGACGACGCCGAGGGCTGCGATCACGGCGGCGCTGACGATCAGGGAAAAGAGGTTGTTGGGGGAGATCGAGACCGGGCCGATCAGGATTTCCGCGCTCTGGGCAAACGGCAGCTGCTGGGTGGCGCCGCCGAAGTAGAACTGGATGATGTAGCGGACGGCCAGGGCGAGGCCGATGCTGACGATCATCATCGGAACAAGCCCGGTGCCGCGGCGCCGCAGCGGCTTCCACAAGCCTGCGTCCTGGGCGTAGCCGAACAGGCCGCCGCCCACAATCGCCAGGAGGACGGCCAGCCAGAACGGCAGGTTCATCCCGTTGAATGCAAAGACCAGCACGGCGCCCAGGGTGACCATTTCACCGTGGGCGAAGTTCGTCAGGCCCGTGGTGCCGAAGATCAGCGAGAGGCCAACGGCCGCGAGGGCGAGCAGCAGGCCGAAGCTCAGGCCGGCCACGAGCCGGTTAATCAGGTTCTGGCCGAAGTTCTGCTCCGCCACAACAATGCCTTTGCCGAAGGCGAAGATCACCGAGAGGTTGGAGGTCTGGCTGAACGTGACCTTGCGGGGGTTTTCCTGGCCCTCGGCGAGCTTGATGCCGCTCGGCAGCGTGGACTCGTCGAGTTTGACCTCGTAGGTGCCCTGGGTGGGGACGCCGATGGTCCAGGCGCCATTGGCTCCCGATTTTGCGGTTCCCGTGAAGTCGCCGTTCGTGGCGGTGATGGTGACCCCGGGGATCGGTGCGCGGTCATCGCCGCGCAGGAAGCCGCTGATGCTGTTCGTGAACTGGGTGGCCGACGGGGATGGTGTCGGCGAAGGGGTCGTGGCGCTGGATGCCGGGGCAACGATGAGCAGTAGTGCGGCCATGGTGGCAAGTACCGCCCCCACCGACCTCAGTAGACTGCCGCGCCGTCTCTGCGACAGGCCGCTCGTTGTGCTTCTCAAATTGAAAACCTCCACATGGGGGTGCTGTGGGTTGCGCCTTTGCAACCGCTGCGAACGGTCAGGGGGCGGGGTCCTGCCTGCAGTGGTGTACTGCGGGCATTGCTTGTGATGTCCGTCACCCTGTGTGGCCTATGCTACAGCGCGGGGAGGCCGATGAATGCCGTTGCGAGCAGGCAGAACGTCGCGATCGGGTAACAACCGTGTAGTGCGGCAGGAGCTATGTTTTAGCGCAGCTTAAGAAAACTTTTGTTGATTCCGAGTATGCCTAAACAGTGGCCGCTCTGACCCCGGGCTCCAAGCTTTTCCCAAGCCGTCCCGCGTTATGGTGCGAAGAGCGCCGGCGTCCGAGGACGGGATGCCGGGACCCGGATCTCCAGTCCGGGACCAGGTGCCGGCGCCGGCAGCGGGGGCCGATCTTGGAGGGCCGAGCGATGAACCGGGTGGTCAGGCTGTGCCTCGCGGGCACGCTTGTCCTGGCGGTCCTGGGGATTCCGGCACTCAGCCTTGGACCCGAAACCGCCGGGGCCCAGGCCTGCGTGCCCGGTGCGGGCCCGCCGTCCAATCCCTACCCCGGGAGCACCGCGGCGGCGTCGGGCTTCGAGTCCGCCACCTTGGACGGGTTTGGCGTCTCCACCTCCGGGACGGGAACGGCCTCGGTGTCCACCGCCATATCGCATTCCGGCAACTGTTCGGCCGTCCTGCACACCACGACAGCGCCGGGCTCCCTGGCCCGCATGACAGTCGGCCTGAAGCCGGGGGCGACCGAAGCGTATGCGGACGGCTGGTTCAATATCGCCGCGGAGGGCGGGGCGGGAAACAATGTTCCCTACTTCCGGTTCTTCTCCGGCGGCGTCCGTGTCCTGGATGTCTTCCGGCAGAACGTCTCCCATGAGCTGATGCTCCGGACATCCTCACCGGAAGGGTTCATGTACACCACGCTGCGGCGGGAAGTTCCCGGCGACTCCTGGCACCGGCTCATCATGCACGTGGTGCCCAACGGACCCGCGACGGAGGTGCAGATCTGGTGGGACGGGCGGTCCGTCTATGCGGGGACGGTCAGTGTGCCGGCGATGACGGTCGATACGGTGCAGCTCGGCTCAGAACATGACCAACAGATGGCAGACATCTATGTCGACGACGTCATCGTCAGCAGCGGCACGGGAAGTCCGGTGCCGGTTCCCGGGCCGCTCCCGGCACCCAAAGGGGAACCGTCGGCACCGCCGAACGACCTCCGGGTGGACAACCACTCGTTGGTTCTGGCGGCGGGCACCGTCTACAGGCGCGGCAGGCCACTCCGGATGGGCTGAGTGGGATCCGCTGACCGGGGCCGGTCGGTGCCCGGCGTTAGGCCTGTCGTCCGGTTCCGGCGTTAGGTCACGGTTCGGTTGCGGCGGCCGTAGCAGGGAACTATCCCTCCCGGCCGGCCGTGGGAATTGGTAGCGTGACTTTACAAAGCCTGCTGCAGAGCGGCCCTGTGGCTTCCTGCACGGCCGGCTGCCTGCCCGTAGGCTTCGCATTGTCCGCGCTGCATTTGTCCGCATCACTCATTCCGTATCGCACCGGATCACCACCTACCCCTAATCTTGGAGGAAACCCGCAATGGCATCTGGCGGAAACCCGATCTTCAGCGGAAAGAATTTCCGTGAAGCCACCCAGGCCCCGCCCGCCCCGCAGGCGTACGGCCAAAACCCCTACGGCCAGGCCCCCTACGGCCAGAACGGCTACGGCCAGGCCCCCGGCCAGGTCATGGACGCCCGGGGTGCGTGGAGCTCCGCGCAGCAGGGCATGACTCAGGATCAGCTGCAGGACCTGTACAACCGCCCGGCTGCCGGCCCGGCAGATATCGGCCGGATGACCTACGACGACGTGATCGTCAAGACGGCCGGATGCCTCGGTGTCCTGGTGGTCGGCGCCGCCGTGGCGCTCGCCGTTCCGCAAGGCACCGGGTCCATGCTGATGATCCTCGGCGCGCTCGGCGGCTTCGCCCTGGCCATGGTCAACACGTTCAAGAAGCAGCCCTCTCCCGCGCTGATCCTGGCGTACGCGCTGCTCGAGGGATTCTTCCTCGGCGGCCTGACCCGCATCCTGGACAACATGTTCCCGGGTGTCGGCATCCAAGCCGTCGTCGGGACCCTGTCCGTGTTCGCCGTGACCCTGGTGCTGTTCAAGAGCGGCAAGGTGCGGGCAACGCCCAAGGTCATGCGGTTCTTCATGATCGCCCTGATCGGCTACGCGGTGTTCGCGCTCATCAACCTGTTCATGATGATGACCGGTGCCGTGACGACGCCGTTTGGCCTGAGCACGAGTGTGGAGATTTTCGGCATCCCGCTCGGTGTCTTCATCGGCATCCTGGCGATCGGCCTGGCCGCGTTCTCGCTGATCATGGACTTCACCAGCATCGAGGCGGCCATCAGCGCCGGCGCCCCGCAGCGGTTCTCCTGGACCGCCGCTTTCGGCCTCACGGTCACCCTGGTCTGGCTGTACGTCGAGATCATCCGCCTGCTGGCCATCCTCCGCGGCGACGAGTAGCCGCCGTCCTTCCCGACACCGGCTCTGTCACGCAGGAGCCCCGCCGGACGGCGGGGCTCCTGCGTTTTAAGCGCGGCGTCAGCTCAGGCGCTCGAGGACCACCGCCATGCCCTGGCCGCCGCCGACGCACAGCGTGGCCAGCCCGAGGGCGGCGTCACGGGTGCGCAGGCCGTTCAGGAGCGTGGTGGTCATGCGGGCCCCGGTCATGCCGAACGGGTGTCCCAGGGCGATCGCGCCGCCGTGGACGTTGAGCTTCTCCGGATCAATCTCCAGCTCCCGGGCACTGGCCACCACCTGGACGGCGAAGGCTTCGTTGAGCTCCACGAGGTCGACGTCGCGGATTGTCAGGCCGGCGAGCGTGAGCGCCCTGCGGCTCGCCTCCACCGGGCCCATGCCCATCAGTTCCGGGGACAGGGCGCTGACCCCGGTGGACACGATCCGGGCGAGGGGTTCGAGGCCGAGTTCGCGGGCGCGCGTGTCGCTCATGACCACGACTGCGGCCGCCCCGTCATTGAGCGGGCAGGCGTTGCCGGCGGTGACGGTGCCGTGGCTGCGGAACACCGGCTGCAGGGCGGCGACACCCTCGGCGCTCACGCCGGGCCGCGGAGAGTCGTCGCGGTCCACCACCGAGCCGTCGGCGCGGGTGTACGGCGTGATTTCGCGGGCGTAGAACCCGGAGGTGATCGCCGCCTCGGCCCGGTTCTGGCTGAGCACGGCCCACGCATCCTGTTCCGCGCGGCCGATCCCGTAACTCGTCGCGACGTTCTCCGCGGTCTGGCCCATGGCGATGTAGACGTCCGGCATACGGCCGCCCAGGCGCGGGTCGGTCCAGGGCGTATTGGAGGCCGCGCGGGCCTCGGTGCGTTGCCGCGCCGCCTGGAACTTCGGGTTGTGGCTGCCAGGGTCGGTCTCGCCGGCCCCGGCCCAGTCCCGGTACCGGGACACCGACTCCACGCCGGCGGCGACGAACGCGTGCCCTTCTCCGGCTTTGACGGCGTGGAACGCCATCCGGAGCGTCTGCAGGCTGGAGGCGCAGAACCGGTTGATGGTGGCGGCGGGAACGTTGTCCAGCCCGGCCAGGATGCCGGCCACCCGCGCCATGTTGGAGCCGGCCTCGCCGCTGGGCTCGGCGCACCCCAGGTAGATGTCGTCGAGGCCCGGACCCGGCCCGGCGGCGGCGTCGAACCCGGCCAGCGGCGCCAGGGCGGCCGTGATCATGGCGGCGGCGAGGTCGTCGGGCCGCTCATCCTTCAGCGACCCCTTGAACGCGCGCCCGATCGGGCTCCGGGCGGTGGAAACGATGACGGCTTCAGGCATGCGCCAAGACTACGCCCCGGCTATGCCAGCCGCACGGCCCCGGCGGCGGGGCGGACGCTGAAGATCTCCGGCGCGGTGTAGCCGGCACGGGAGAAGGCCTGCCCGACGGCGGCACGGACCTGCGGCTCGGACCCCGCCGGCGTCAGGGCGATCGCGGAGCCGCCAAAGCCTCCGCCGGTCATGCGGGCACCGAGCGCGCCGGCGGACCGTGCGGTGTCCACGGCCAGGTCCAGCTCGGCACAGGAGATCTCGAAGTCATCGCGCATCGAGGCGTGGGAGGCGTCCAGCAGGGGACCGATCACGGCCGGGCCCAGGGTCTCCAGCAGCTCCACCGTCTGCAGCACGCGGTCGTTCTCGGTGACGACGTGCCGGACCCGCCGGAACGTTTCAGCGTCCAGGAGCCCGCTGGCTTCCTCCAAGTCCTCCAGCCCGACGTCGCGCAGGGCCCGCACGCCGAGGACTTCGGCGCCGAGCTCGCACGATTCCCGCCGGGCGGCGTATTCGCCGTCGGCGTGGGAGTGGGAGACCCTGGTGTCGATGACCAACAGCACCAGCCCGGCGGCGTCGGCGTCGAACGGGACCTGGCGGACGCTCTGGTCCCGGCAGTCGAGGAAGACGGCGTGCCCGGCCGTGGCCCGGAGCGAGGCGGACTGGTCCATGATGCCGGTCGGCGCTCCGACGAAGTCGTTTTCCGCGCGCTGGGTGGCCAGGACCATGTCCTGGGCGGACAGGCCGGCGGAGGTGAGGTCGTTCAGCGCCGTGATCACGGCGCATTCAATGGCGTGGGAGGAGGACAGGCCGGCGCCGCGCGGGACGTCGGAGTCCAGGAGCAGGTCCACGCCCGGGACCGTGACCCCCACTTGCTGCAGCGCCCAGATGACACCGAGCGGGTATTTGGTCCAGCCCCGCGCGGCGGCGCGGTCCAGCGAAGCCGTGTCCGCCGTCGTCAGTCCCTGGTTGCCGAACGTGGAGAGCATCCGCACGGCCGAATCCGGCCGGATCCCGACGGCCACCCGGGCCGTCCGGTCGATCGCGAACGGCAGGACGAAGCCCTCGTTGTAGTCCGTGTGCTCGCCGATGAGGTTGACCCGTCCCGGCGCCCGCCACACGCCGTCGGGCCGGACGCCGAAGACCGCCTCAAACCGGCCCGCGAGCCCGCCGCTGTCCGTGGAGGGGATCATGGCCTGGCACCTGCGCTGCTGGAAGTCATGGAACCAAGGTATACGGGTTCGCAGGGTTGTTTGTGTGGTGCGGGCTGTACGGTGTTCACCATGGACCCCACAGCAACTGACTCCGCATCCGGCACTGCAACAGGCGCCGATGCCACCGTGCGGCGGTACGCCACCGGGCGGCAGTACGAGCTCCGGCGCGGGGACGCGCTGGCCGTCGTCACCGAACTCGCCGCCGGGCTGCGGCTCTACAGCCGCGGCGGGACCGCTCTGACAGAGAGCTATGGCGACGCCGACATCCCGCCCGGCGCCACCGGCATCACCCTGGCGCCCTGGGCCAACCGGGTGGAAGACGGCACCTGGTACCTCAACGGCAAGAAGATGCAGCTCGACATCACCGAGGTCTCCCGCCACAACGCCAGCCACGGCCTGCTGCGGAACTCCGCCTACGAACTGGTCGATGAGGACGAATTCTCCGTCACCCTGGAGGCAGCCGTGTTCCCGCAGCACGGCTACCCGTTCCTGCTGCGGCACCGGGTCCGCTACGAGCTCGCCGACGACCTCGGACTGGTGGTGCGCCAGAGCCTCATCAACGACTCCCGGGACCCCGCGCCGTTCGTGCTCGGCGCGCACCCGTACCTGCGGCTGGGCGACGTGCCCGCCGAGGACCTCACGGTGACCGTCAGCGCCCGGACCCGGCTGGTCGCCGACGACCGGCTCATCCCGCGCAGCACCGCGCCTGTCAGCGGCGATTTCGACCTCCGCGGCGGACAGCCCGTGGGGACGCTGGACCTGGATTCGGCGTACACGGACTTGGAGTTCGACGGCGGCGTCGCCCGGCACACGTTGCGGGCACCGGACGGGCGGACCGTGAGCCTGTGGCAGGATGCCGCCTGCGGCTATGTCCACGTTTTCGTGACCACGGAGTTTCCCGGCCGGACCAAGGCGGTCGCGATCGAGCCGATGACCGGGCCCGCGAACGCGTTCAACAGCGGCGAGGGACTGCGCTGGCTGGCACCGGGGGAGCAGTTCTCCATGAGCTGGGGCATCACCGCCTCCTTGACTGACGCGGCTGACTGACGCCGCCGGCTGATACCGGGGGAAGCCGGCCCAACGGACTGTCCCGGCGCGCCGCGGGCCGGTTTCCCATTAACCGGCGGCTGGGGAAGTATGGGGCTATGACGCCAGCTGAGGACGCCACCCCCGCCACCAACCCCGCTGTTTCCGCGGCAGGGACCGGATACCGGGCCCGGCCCAAAACGGACCGCGAGATTGACCAGGACATCCCCTACGGCGTGCGGATCGCCGCCGCCTGGGCCTGGCGCGTCGGGCTGATCATCCTGGTGCTCGGCGGCCTGGTCTGGCTGCTGAGCCATGTCAGCTTCCTCATCATCCCGGTGATGGTGGCAGCCCTGCTGTCCGGGCTCCTCAGCCCGATCGTGCGCTGGCTGGCCCGGCGCAGCGTGCCCAAGGGCCTGGCGGTCGCCATCACGGTGCTCGGCTTCATCGGCGTGATTATCGGCGCCCTGGTCCTGGTCGGGCGCCAGCTCACCCAGGGGTTCGGCGAGCTGTGGTCCCAGGCGCTTGAGGGCGTGCAGCAGGTCCAGACCTGGCTGTCCGAAGGCCCGCTGCACTTGACGGCCGCCCAGATCGACAAGTACATCCAGGACGCCACCGCCGCCCTGCAGAACAACAGCAGCAGCATCCTCAGCGGGGCACTGACCTTCGGCAGCACGGCCGGGCACTTCGCCGCCGGCCTGGTGCTGGCGCTGTTCGTGCTGATCTTCTTCCTGCTGGAAGGGGACAGGATCTGGGCCTTCCTGGTCCGGCTCATGCCGCGGAAGGCGCGCCGCGCCACGGACGGCGCCGGCCGCCGCGGCTGGGCCTCCATGGTCAGCTACGCCCGGATCCAGATGTTCGTCGCGTTTGTCGACGCCGTGGGAATCGGCGTCGGTGCCGCCATCATCGGCGTGCCGCTGGCGCTGCCGCTGGGCGTGTTGGTGTTCCTCGGTTCGTTCATCCCGGTGGTCGGTGCGCTGGTCACCGGGGCCATCGCGGTGCTGCTGGCCCTGGTCGCCAACGGGCCCGTCAACGCCCTGATCATGCTGGCAATCGTGCTCGGGGTCCAGCAGCTCGAAAGCCACATCCTGCAGCCGCTCGTCATGGGCAAGGCCGTGGCCCTCCACCCGGTGGCCGTGATCCTGTCCGTCGCGGCGGGTTCCTACCTCGCCGGAATCCCCGGCGCGCTGTTCTCCGTGCCGATCCTGGCCGTAGCAAACTCGTCGATTCGCTACATTGCCGGCAGAACGTGGGAACATGATGAAGTGCTGGCAACCGCGGGACCCGGGGGCAGCCCTGCCTCAGAGCCATCCGCGGATACCACCTTCACTGACGCCCATCTGCCGGGCGGAACCCCCGGCCGCGAGGGCGCCGCACCCAACAGCGGTGCTCCGGGCAGCGATGCCGGACGGGGCACCGACGCCTGATCCGAAGAAGGAGAACAGTTCGTGAATACCCTTGAGAGCCTGCCCGTCACGCTGGACGATGTCCTGGAGGCGCAGAAGCTGCTCGACGGGATTATTACGCGGACGCCCGTGGAGTCCTCCCGGGCCCTCGGCGGCATGGTGGGCGGCGAGGTCTTCCTCAAGTGCGAAAACCTGCAACGGGCCGGTTCGTTCAAGGTCCGCGGCGCCTACGTGCGCATGGCT
The DNA here is from genome assembly GCF_003352915.1 of Arthrobacter sp. PM3. Lineage (NCBI taxonomy): Bacteria > Bacillati > Actinomycetota > Actinomycetes > Micrococcales > Micrococcaceae > Arthrobacter > Arthrobacter sp. PM3. Next base: position 2,755,526 of record NZ_CP022314.1, read on the forward strand.
AAGCTCTCCGACGCCGAAAAGAAGCGCGGCGTGGTGGCGGCCTCCGCCGGAAACCACGCCCAGGGCGTCGCGGTCGCCGCGAAGAGCCTGGGCATCAAGGCCCGCATCTACATGCCGCTCGGCGTCGCCCTGCCCAAACTGGCCGCCACCCGCAGCCACGGCGCCGAGGTGGTCCTGCACGGCCACAACGTGGACGAGGCGCTCGCCGAGGCCCGGCGCTACGCCGACGAAAGCGGTGCCGTCTTTGTCCACCCGTTCGACGACGTCGACGTCGTGGCCGGCCAGGGCACGGTGGGCCTGGAAATCCTCGAACAGGTGCCCGACGTCGACACCATCCTCATGGGCGTCGGCGGCGGCGGCCTGCTGGCCGGCGTCGCCGTCGCCGTGAAGGCCCGCGCCAAGGAACTGGGCCGCGATATCCGCATCATCGGCGTCCAGGCCGAGAACGCGGCCGCCTACCCGCCCTCGCTCGCCGCGGACGCCCTCGTCCCGCTCAAGAAGGTCTCCACCATGGCGGACGGCATCGCCGTCGGCCGGCCCGGGCAGCTGCCGTTTAGCATCATCCGCGAGCTGGTGGACGACGTCGTCACCGTCAGCGAGGACGCCCTGGCCCGGGCGCTGATCTTCCTGCTCGAACGCGCCAAGATGGTGGTGGAACCCGCCGGGGCGGTCGGCGTCGCCGCGCTCATGGAAGGCAAGATCGAAAACCCCGGAACCGTCGCGGTGGTGCTCTCCGGCGGCAACATCGACCCCATGCTGATGCTCAAGGTGATCCAGCGCGGCCTCTCCGCCGCCGGCCGCTACATGACCGTGCGCATGATGCTCGACGACCGGCCCGGCTCGCTCGCAACCATCGCCCGCATCATCGCCGAAAACGACGCCAACGTCACCGGGCTGGACCACACGCGGGTGGGCGGCTCCATCAGCATGGGCGACGTCTCCATCACGGTCAACCTGGAAACCAAAGGCCACGAGCACTGCAGCCAGGTCCTGGCAGCACTGCGGGCCGAGGGCTTCCAGCCGATCGTGGTGCACTAGGGGACGTGGTGCTGGAGCCGTCCGGCGGCGGCCAGCCGGGAGCCGGGGACACCCCCGCAGTACGGGCCCGCCGGGGCCTGCTGGTGGTGGGCTCGTTCGTGGTGTTGCTGTACCTGATCGAGATCGTCAACACCGTCATGCTCCATGCCCTGAACCGCACGTTCGGGCTGCGCCCGCGCAGCCTGGACGGGATCTTGGACATCCTGACGTTTCCGCTGCTGCACGCCAGCCTGGCCCACCTGATGTCCAACACGCTCCCGCTGGTCATCTTCGGGTTCCTCGTGTTCCTGTCCGGCCGGCGCGTCTTCATCACCGCCCTGGCCGCCAGCTGGCTTGCCTCGGGAATTCTCGTCTGGCTGATCGGCGGCACCAGCGTCACCGTCGGCGCGTCCGGACTGGTATTCGGGCTGTTCTCGTTCCTGCTGGTCCGCGGCTTCTTCAACCGGAGCTGGTGGCAGATCGTGCTGTCGGTGGTCCTGTTCATGGCCTACGGCGGCATCCTGTTCGGCGTCCTGCCCACAGTGGCCAGCTTCGTCTCATGGCAGGCCCACCTGGGCGGGGCAATCGGCGGCGTCGTGGCGGCGCTGCTGCTAAGCACGCGGCGCCCGCGGTAAAGGGTAACTGCGCAAATAACGACGCCGGCCTCCCCTTGAAGGGGAGACCGGCGTCGTTGTTGATCCATGCAGGATCCTGTGCGGCGTTGTCAGCCGGTGTACGGCTTGGCGGAGATGATTTCCACCGCGATGGCCTTGCCGTTCGGGGCGGTGTAGCTGAGCTTGTCGCCCTCCTTGTGGCCCACGATGGCCGCGCCGAGGGGTGACTTCTCGCTGAAGACGTCCAGGTCCGAGCCACCGGCGATCTCGCGGGAGCCGAGGAGGAAGGTTTCCTCGTCGCCGGCAATCTTTGCCACGACGATCATGCCCGGCTCCACGATTCCGTCATCGGCCGGGGCCTCGCCGACGTGGGCGTCGCGCAGGAGTACCGTGAGCTGGCGGATGCGGGCCTCGATCTTGCCCTGCTCCTCCTTGGCAGCGTGGTAGCCGCCGTTTTCCTTGAGGTCGCCCTCCTGGCGCGCGGCTTCGATCTTCTGGACGATTTCTGCCCGGCCTGCGCCGGAAAGGTGGTCCAGCTCTGCCTTCAGGCGGTCAAAAGCTTCCTGGGTTAGCCAAGCCGCAGTTGCGCTGTTGGTGGTAGACACGGACTTCTCCTTTGGGTGGTCATACAAACAAAGACCCCGCCACGATGGCCACTTTTAGGACGCAGGGTCTTTGGCAGTAACCAGCTCAGCGGGGAAAGGTATTGATCCATTGTAGGCAATCCTGTGGATAAACCAAAGACGAATGCGGTGCGGATCACACCGTGTCGCGCCCCGGCCTACTTTCCGGCGTCGGGAATCCAGCAGCTGTCGACGACGGCGGAGACCGCTTGGGACTCCGTGCGCAGTTCGGCGCGGTGGGCGGTGGTGCGTCCGCCGTCCGTGCCGACGTCGGCCCCGTTGGGGGCGATGTCCACGACCTGCCAGCCGACAATCGCGAACTTCGAGTCCATGGCTTTGACGGCGCATTTGGCGTCCGTCGCCGGCTCCTTGGTGACCTGGAAGTCGATCTCCGTCAGCGTGGCGTCGCGGGTGCTGTAGCCGATGTCCTTGAAGCTCACGCTGGCGGTGGCCGCCGACGTCGACACCCAGGCCAGGAAGGCGATGCCCACGGCGAGGCCGGCGATGAGGATGTTGCGTTTGGCCTTGCGGGTCAGCGCGCGCTTTTGGCCGCCGTAACGATTGGCTAGGCTGGTAGGTGCCGGCGCGGCGGGCTGATCCTCGGAAGTCACTCATCCAGTTTAGTGTGGATCGGACCGGGACGGTGCCGCCCGCCAGCCCCGCACTGTCCGCCTGCATTGTCCGTTCGTACTGCACCGTCCGTTCGTACTGCACCGTCCGTCCGCAGAGACCCGCACTGTCCGCCCGAAGGGAAGGACAGCAGAAAGAGGAGCCGTCCCCCGATGACAGCAGCCCCCAGCCCGTCAGCCCCGCTCCGTCTGCTGGCGGTCCATGCTCATCCCGACGACGAATCGAGCAAGGGCGCCGCCACGATGGCCATGTACGCCGCCGCCGGGGTGGACGTCCTGGTGGCCACCTGCACCGACGGCTCCCGCGGCGACATCCAGAACCCGGCCATGGAGGGCAAACCGCACCCCAAACGCGACATGGCCGGGGCGCGCCGGCTTGAGATGGATGCCGCGGCCAAGGTCCTCGGCGTCCGGCAGCGCTGGCTCGGATTCGTGGATTCCGGCCTGCCGGAGGGCGATCCGCTGCCGGACCTGCCGGCGGGGTGCTTCGCCCTGCAGCCGCTGGAGCGGGCGGCCGCGCCCCTGGTCCGGCTGGTTCGGGACTTCAAGCCGCAGGTGATCCTGAGCTATGACGAGAACGGCGGCTACCCGCACCCGGACCACATCATGGCGCACCGCGTGGCCGTCGAGGCGTTCGCTGCTGCCGGCGATCCCGCCCGGTACCCGGGCACCGGGGAGCCCTGGACGCCCAGCAAGCTCTACTATGACCGCGCCTTCAGCCCGGACCGCTTCCGCGCACTCCACTTCGCCCTGGAAGAGGCCGGCCTGCAGTCGCCGTATGCCGAGCGTCTGGCCGCTTGGCTCGAAGCGGACGCCGAGGGCCACACCCCGCCGCCGCCGACCCACCCCACCACCACCCAGATCGAGTGCGGCGACTTTTTCGAAGCCCGGGACGAGGCACTGCGGTCCCACCGCACCCAGGTGGACCCGGAAGGGTTCTTCTTCGCGGTCTCTCCGGCCATGCAGCGCAGGGTCTGGCCGTGGGAGGACTACTCCCTCATCGAGTCCCGCATCCCGTCGGAACTGCCCGAAAAGGACCTTTTCGCCGGGCTAAGATAGACGGGAGAGCGATCTTCTATTCCGTGTAGAAAAGACACTGCGGGTAGAAGAGCCGCCGCAGAAAGACACCGGTTTCCACAGAAGGTTTTCACCGTGCATTCCTTGCTCATAGCTCTGGCAACAGCCCCGGCGCCCAGCCCTACGCCGTCACTGCGCCCGGGCCTGTCCGAGGACCAGGTCACCCCGGGTCTGCTGGGCTTCCTGCTGACAGCCTTCATCGTGGTGCTGACAGCGTTCCTGATCGTGGACATGGTGCGGCGCATCCGCCGGGTCCGCTACCGGGCCCAGGTGGAGGCCGAGCGCGAAGCCGCCGAAGAGGCTCCGGACGGGGCCGGGGCCGGCACGTCCGGCGGCGGCGGGCTGCCTTCCGATGGCGGGGTTTCCCGGCCGGAAGTCAACGGCGATGCAGGACCCGGCAACCGCTGACGGCGGCACCCCTGACCCGCAGCCCGAGGCATCGAACGCCCTGGCCGCGGAACCCTCTGCCTATCTGCGCCAGCACGCCGGCAACCCCGTTCACTGGCAGCCCTTCGGCGACGCGGCCTTCGCCGCCGCAGCCGCCCGGGACGTGCCGGTGTTCCTCTCGATCGGCTACGCCGCCTGCCACTGGTGCCACGTCATGGCGCACGAATCCTTTGAGGACCCGGACACCGCCGAGTACCTGAACGCCCGCTTCGTCCCCGTCAAGGTGGACAGGGAGGAACGCCCCGACGTCGACGCCGTCTACATGGCGGCCACCCAGGCCATCAGCGGCGAGGGCGGCTGGCCCATGTCAGTCTTCCTCCTGCCGGACGGCCGTGCCTTCCACGCCGGCACTTACTTTCCGCCCCGGCCCCTGCCCGGCCGGCCCTCCTTCCGCCAGGTCCTGGAAGCCGTCAGCGAAGCCTGGACGCAGCGGCGCGGCGCCGTCGAAGCCAATGCCACCACCCTGGCGCGCGGCATCGCAGCGTCCCAACCGGCCGCCGCCGTCCGGCTCGACGGGACGCCGGCACCCCTGGATCCGTCACTTCTGGCCGACGCCGTCGGAGCCCTGTCCCGCTCCGAGGACCAAGCCCACGGCGGGTTCGGCGGCCCGCCGAAATTCCCGCCGTCGGCCGTGCTCGAATTCCTGATCCGGCACGCAGCCGTGCCCTCCGACACCGCCGCGGCGGCCAGGGACATGGCGGGCCGGACCCTCGCCGCAATGTCCCGTTCGGCGCTCTTCGACCAGCTTGACGGCGGCTTTGCCCGGTACAGCGTGACCCGGGACTGGTCCGTCCCGCATTTCGAGAAAATGCTCTACGACAACGCCCAGCTGCTGCGGGTCTACGCCCACTGGGTGCGGCTGGGCGGCACCCCCGAATATCCGGCCGCGGAAGCCGCCGGGGTCGCCGGGCGAACTGCGGACTGGCTCCTCGCCCGGCTCGGGCTGCCGCCGGAGGGACAGGGACCGGCCGTGGCCCTGGCATCGTCCCTGGACGCCGACACGGTGGTCGACGGCGTGCACGCCGAGGGCGCCAGCTATTTGTGGACCCCCGCCGGGCTGGAGGCTCTCCTGGGACCGGACGACGGCGCCGCCGTCGCCGCCCTCATGAACGTCCGGTCGCCGGGCAGCGTGACCGCCGACGGCTCGCCCCTGCATCCGGGCCGGGAGCTCGCTGGCGCGGAGGCCGCGCTGTGGCAGCGGGTCCGTCCGGTGCTGGCAGCCGAACGCGCCGCCCGGCCCCGGCCCGGCCGGGATGAGAAGGTCGTGGCCGGCTGGAACGGGCTGGCCGTCGCGGCACTCGCGGACGCCGGAGCCGTCCTGTCCCGGCCGGACCTCGTGGACGCCGCCGAGCGGATCGCGGGCTATCTGGAAAGGGTGCACTGGCAACCTTCCGGGGAAGGCCCCGGCCGGCTCATCCGCGTCTCCCACAGCGGCGCGGCGCGCGGCATCGGCGGCCTGCTGGAGGACTACGCGTTTTTCGCCGAGGGGCTGTTCGCGCTGTACGGGGTCACCGGGCACACCCGCTGGTACCGCCTCGCCGAGGCGGTCCTGGCCGCCGCCTGCGCGCGGTTCGCGGCCGACGGCGGGCTGAAGGACACAGCGGGGGAGTCGGCGCAGGTCACCGCCGCGCAGGGCGGACGGGACGGTCTGGACGTGTTCGACAACGCCGCCCCCAGCGGCGCCGCCGCCCTGGCCGGGGCGCTGGTGACCCACGCGGCCCTGTCCGGCTCGACGGCGGACCGCGCCCTCGCGGCCAACATCCTGTCGCTGCTGCCTCCGCTCGCGCTCCGGGCACCGCGCGTGGCCGGCTGGCTGCTCGCGACGGCCCAGGCCGCTCTCGCCGGCCCCGTCGAGGCCGCCGTCGCCGGGCCGGACACGCCGGAACGGGCCGCGCTGCACCGGGAACTGCTGCGCTCCGCCAGCCCCGGCCTTGTCATCGCGGTCCAGGACGACGACGCCGGGCCGCCCGTGCCGCTGCTGCGTGGCCGCGGCGCGGCCCCGGACGGCAGCCCGCAGGTGTTCCTGTGCCGGGACATGGTCTGCGACCTTCCGGCAGGTTCCGTCGAAGAGGTGCGCCGGCGGCTGGCTAGGATGGCTTCATGATTTCCCAAGACGGCTTTGACCTGGTGGTTTTCGATTGTGACGGCGTCCTGGTGGATTCCGAGGTGATCTCCGTCCGGGTGGACCAGCGGGTGCTGGCAGATCTCGGCTGGGAGCTGGAACTGGATGAAATCGTTGAACGGTTCGTCGGGAAGTCCGAGGCGCACTTTGTTGCCACCGTCGAGCAGCAGCTGGATATCCGGCTGGCCGACGGTTGGGACCGCGAGTACGGGCTCTGGTACCAGGAGGCGTTTGAACGCGACCTTGAGGCGGTTGACGGCATCGAGGAGGCCCTGGACCGGCTGCAGCTGCCGCACTGCGTGGCCTCCAGCGGCAGCCACGAGAAGATGCGCCGGACCCTGAGCCGGACCGGGCTGCTGCACCGGTTCGAGGGACGCATCTTTAGCGCCACGGAGGTCGCGAACGGCAAACCGGCACCGGATTTGTTCCTCCACGCCGCCGCACGGCTCAACACGGCTCCGGAACTGTGCGCCGTCGTCGAGGACAGTGCCTATGGCGTGCAGGCTGCCCGGGCCGCCGGAATGCACGTCTTCGCCTATGCAGGCGGCGTCACCCCGGCCGCGCGGCTGGCCGGACCAGGGACAACCGTCTTTTCCGACATGCGCCAGCTGCCCGAGCTCATCGCTGCCGGGCGCCCCTGCTGACCCGTCAGCCGATCGTGGCTGGCGCCCGGCCCGGCAGGCTCAGCTCAGGACCGCGATGGCAATGGCGATGTAGTGCGCGGCGAAGGCGACCACCGTCATGGCATGGAACAGTTCGTGGAAGCCGAAGTGCTCATAGCTGAAGTTCGGCTTCTTCAGCGCGTAGAAGACGGCGCCGGTGATGTAGAAGACGCCGCCGACGCAGATCAGCACCGCCGAGGCGACATTCGCGGCGAAGAAGTCCGGGAGGTAGAACAGCGCCCCGCAGCCCAAGGCGATGTAGATCGGCACGTAGAGCCAGCGCGGGGCGTTGGTCCACAGGAGCCGGAACAACACGCCCAGAACGGCGCCGGACCAGATGACCCACAACAGCACTTCGGCCTTCTGCCGGTCCAGCAGGGCCCAGGCCAGCGGCGTGTAGCTTCCGGCGATCACCAGCATGATATTGGTGTGGTCCAGGCGCTTCAGGACCATCTTGACCCGCGGGGACCAGTTCCCGCGGTGATACACGGCGCTGACGCCGAACAGCAGTACCCCGGTGACGGCGTAGACGGCACACGCGACCTTCAGATCCGCCGGAGCCAGGATCACGAGCACCAGCCCGGCGGCCAGCGCCAGCGGGGCCGTCACCGTGTGGATCCAGCCCCGCCATTTGGGCTTGATCATCAGCAGTTCGGCAAGCCGCACCGCGGCATCGTCCACCGGGGTCCGCTCAGTTGCCGGACGCTCCGGACGGGGTTCCGGACTGTTGCTCTCCATCCCGCAATAGTAACCTACGGGAAAGTAAGTTACCCGCGAGTAATAAGCATCCGGCGGCCATCCCGGGGCCGCCCTGCGCGCGGCAGGACGCTCATGCGGGTAGCCTAGGATGTGCACTGAACACAGGATCTCAAGGAAGCCAGGTGAATCTCCGGATGGAATTGCCCGGATTCCTCTACGGCTTTTACGAGCGCAACTTGCAGCGTTCCCTCGACCCGGAACGGATCCCCCGGCACATCGGTGTCATGGTCGACGGCAATCGGCGCTGGGCCCGCCAGTTCAACGCCCCCACGAGCCAGGGGCACCAGGCCGGCGCGGACAAGATCCACGAATTCCTCGGCTGGTGCCAGGAGCTTGGCGTCAAGGTGGTCACCCTGTACATGCTCTCGACGGACAACATGAACCGGTCGGGGGAGGAACTGGACCTCCTGATGGGCATTATCGCCAACACGATGGACCGGCTGGATGAGGACGCGGACATCTCGGTGCACGCGATGGGGGCGCCGGAACTGCTGCCGGATTATCTGGCCGAGCGGCTGAACAAACTGACGGCCCGCACGCCCGTGCACGAAAAGCTGCACGTCAATGTCGCCGTCGGCTACGGCGGGCGGCGGGAAATCGTCGACGCCGTCCGGGAACTGCTGCACGACGCCGTCGCCCGCGGCGCGGACATCGCACAACTGGCCGATGACCTCACCGTGGATGACATCTCCCGGTTCCTCTACACGCGCGGCCAGCCGGACCCTGACCTTGTGATCCGGACCTCCGGAGAGCAGCGGCTATCCGGGTTCCTCATGTGGCAAAGCGCGTACAGTGAGTTCTACTTCTGCGAGGCCCTGTGGCCGGCCTTCCGCAAGGTCGACTTCCTGCGCGCCCTGCGCGATTACGCCGGCAGGCAGCGCCGCTTCGGCGCCTGATCCGTTCACGCGGAGTTCACAAGAAAGCAACAAGAATCGCCGGAAAATAACCGGACAAACCGGCCGCCGGAGACGTACCTTGAGTGCATCGGCAGGTAATTCGCCGGCCGATCGGGGAGGCCAGTACATGGAGCGGATTTTCGCACCGGGTGTATGGGGGGCCGCGTCCGGCCTCCAGGCCGAGCCGCCTCACCTATAACAATTCCGGGCATTGTCCCGGGGCTGGAGTCGATGTGGCTATTTCTGAGCAACTGCCCGTTTCCGAACAGGGACAGAAAGCTACCTCTCGCGCCAAGCGAGCCACCTCAAAGACCGGTGCAGCGCATGCAGACGCTGCGGCCGGTCTTGCTGTTTCCGGGGAAGGAACAGAGCGCCGGGGCACGGCCCGCAGTTTCGTGATCGACACCTCCGTGCTGCTCTCCGATCCGCGGGCCCTCCTGCGCTTCGCCGAGCACGAGGTCATCCTGCCGATCGTCGTCATCACCGAGCTCGAAGGAAAGCGGCACGACCCCGAACTGGGCTACTTCGCGCGCAAAGCGCTCCGGCTGCTGGATGACCTGCGGCTCGAGCACGGCGGCCTGGACCGGCCCATCCCGCTCGGCCGCGACGGCGGCACGCTCATGGTGGAGCTGAACCACATCTCCGCCGAGGTGCTCCCGGCCGGCTTCCGCGGGGCGGACAACGACAGCCGCATCCTGGCGGTGGCGAAGAACCTGGCCAATGAGGGCCGCGATGTCACCGTGGTGTCCAAGGACCTGCCGATGCGCGTCAAAGCATCGGCGATGGGGCTGCTGGCCGACGAATACCGCAACGAACTCGTCAAGGACTCCGGCTGGACCGGCGTCGCCGAGGTCGACGCGGGCGAGGACGAGGTCGCCACCCTCTATGGGCACGAACCCGTGTTCATCCCGGCCGCGGCCGAGATGCCGACCAACACCGGGCTCGTGCTGCTGTCCAACCGCGGCTCGGCCCTTGGGCGGGTCGGGGCGGACAAGCAGGTCCGGCTCGTCAAGGGGGACCGCGACGTCTTCGGGCTCCACGGGCGCTCCGCCGAGCAGCGGCTCGCGATCGACCTCCTGATGGACCCCTCGGTCGGCATCGTGTCCCTGGGCGGCCGCGCCGGCACCGGCAAATCCGCCCTGGCCCTCTGCGCCGGCCTCGAGGCCGTCCTGGAGCGCCGGGAGCACCGCAAGGTGATCGTCTTCCGGCCCCTGTACGCCGTGGGCGGCCAGGAACTGGGCTACCTTCCCGGATCCGAGGCGGAAAAGATGAACCCCTGGGCCCAGGCCGTCTTTGACACGCTCGGCGCCCTGGTCAGCCAGGAAGTCGTGGAAGAGGTGATGGACCGGGGCATGCTCGAAGTCATGCCGCTGACCCACATCCGCGGCCGCTCACTGCACGACGCCTTCGTGATCGTCGACGAGGCCCAGTCCCTGGAGAAGAACGTGCTCCTCACCGTGATGAGCCGGATCGGACAGAACTCCAAGATCGTCCTGACCCATGATGTCGCCCAGCGCGACAACCTCCGCGTGGGCCGGCACGACGGCGTGGCCGCCGTGGTCGAGACGCTCAAGGGCCATCCGCTGTTCGGCCACGTCACCCTCACCCGCTCGGAGCGCTCGCCGATCGCGGCCCTGGTGACGGATCTGCTGGAGGGGGCGGAGATCTAAACCCGTCCCGTGTTGGGCCGCGGTCCGGTTTGCCGTGATTGGGCTGCCGGGCCACGGCCCTTCGTCGTGGTCGGGTTTGCCGTGGTTTGGTCCGCCGGGCGGCGGCGCCCCGCCGTCGCTTAGACACCTCCCGTCGCTGCGCTGTGGTCGCTGGGCGACCTCCGCTTCGCTTTGGTCGGCGATGCGCTCCTTTGCGGGACACCGCGGCCCGTCTAGGTGCGCCGCTCACTCGCCGCGATGGTCTTTGGTAACGGTGAGGTGCGTACGCGCCGGGGCGCGGTCTTTCGTAAAGGAGCGCATCGCGACGCATCGGACCCCGGAGGTCGCCCGGCGACCGCAGCGGGTCCCATGCGTTGTGTCTAAGCGACGGCGAAAGGCCGTGTCACGGCAAACGCAACCACGGCAAACGCAACCACGGCAGCTCTCATCATCGGTTGCTCCGGAACTGCCCTTCTGGGCGTCCTAAAAGGCGGGTACGGAGCAGTCGATGACGGGGTGCCTACTCGGCCGGGACGTCCCAGCTGATGTGGCGGCGGACGTCCGTGAGGTTCATCGATTCGGCGAGGAACAGGTCATCGAGCATGTATTCGTCCACGCCCAGGATCCTCAGCCAGTGTCCGTAGCCGGGCTCGCCGCCGGTATCCGGCGCATCCAGCCAGCGGCTCGCAACGCAGACGCCCGTGCCGGCGTCGATCCTCAACAGGGTGCGTCCGGGCAGGCAGATCGGGGTTGCCGGGTCGGCCGGACGGTAGGACGGGTTCGGGCTGACCGTGGCCTCGAGGGCGGGGCGGCCCTCGTGGTCCACTTCCGTGACGGAGCCCAGTTCCACGGCGTTGGAATTGGGGAATTCCAGCGGGACGGGGGAGTTGCCCGCGAGTTCCACGGGGTCGAGGACGGCGGCAAACCGGCCGTTCCCAAAGGACGGTTCGCCGTACGCTGCCTCCGGGCGGCGGCGCACCAGACCGTCGTCGTCGTACACGGGGGTGACGAGGTTCGGCGGCAGGAGCCAGGTCTTCCGCGTGGAACTGACGTAGAAGCCGCCGCGGGAGTCATTGATGCCGGTGGTGCTGGCGATCACTAGTCCGTCGGCGGTTTCCAGCCGGAGGGCGCCGGGCCTGCGCAGCCACGCCCGGACGAGGTCTTCGGGAGCGCCGGCTGCGGCAGAGCCTGCGGTGCCTGTGAGGGGCCGGTCCAGGTATTCGAATCTCAGCGACTGCCACTTCCAGGGCGAGGACCGGCACAGGTCCCGGAAGGCCGCTGCCTGGTCTGCGGGGCCGCGCGGCGTGCGGGGACCGCGCCCGTTCCTGCTGTCCCATGCGGCCATATCCACAGTTTACGCGCGGGGGCCCGCGGGTCGGACGAATATCCAGTAGCATCCGAGAGTGATCGAACGACTCGGCGACCTCGGGGCTGCCAGCCCGCTGGCTTTCTGGCTGGCGCTGGCCGCGTGTGCCTATTTTTTCGTCATGGCCGTGCGGCTTACCGTGATCGACGTCCGGCACCATCTGCTGCCGGACCGGATCGTGTTCCCCTCCTATGCGATTGCCGGGGTCCTGCTGCTGGGCGCGGCCGCCAGCCGGTTGCTGCCCCTCGGGCAGTCGGCCGCCGGCACGCCCGTCGCAGGGCTGTTCGGCGTGCCGGGGCTCCGCGTCCTGGCCGGCGGCGCGGCCCTGTGGCTCTTCTATTTCCTCCTGCACACGGTGTATCCGCCGGGAATGGGGTTCGGCGACGTTAAGCTCGCGGGCGTCCTGGGCATGTATCTGGGTTTCCTGGGCTGGGGGCACGTCTTTGCCGGGACCTTCGCGGCGTTCGTCCTGGGCGGCCTGTGGAGCCTGGGCCTGCTGCTGGCCCGCCGCGGCACGCTGCAATCGGCCATTCCCTTCGGCCCGTTCATGCTGGCAGGCACGGCGGCGGCCATGCTGCTCCTGCCCGCAAGTTAGCCGTCCTGTCACGGCGGGCTGCTGGCCCGGGGCTGGAAGCGCGCACCCACGACGCCACAAATCCCCGGCGACGCGCAAAATACCCTCCGCACCCAAATTCGGGTAGCGCCAGAGAATTTGCGCGTCGCAGATCGGGGGCCGCGTCGCAGAACGGGATCCGCATGGCGGGCGGCTCAGGTGCGGGCGGCCGCCCGTTCCGCCTCGAGGCGTTCTGCTTCCTCGCCGCCGACCGCCTCGCCCCGGGCCACCATTCCCGCGGTGTCCGAGAGCGGGATCTGCTTGAGGGTCAGGGCCAGGATCAGGGCGATGCCCAGGAACGGCAGCAGGTACCAGAACACCGGCGCGAGCGAGTCGGCGTAGGCGTTGACGATCGCGTCCTTGAGCTGGGCGGGCAGCTGGCTGAGGGCCTGCGGGTCCAGTGTGCGGGTGGACTGCGACGCCTGGTCGGCGGACGCTCCGGCGCCGGTGAAGGCCCGGGTCAGGGATTCGGACAGCCGGGTGGTGAAGATGGAGCCGAACACGGCGACGCCGAGGGACGCGCCGACTTCGCGGAAGTAGTTGTTGGTACTGGTCGCCGTGCCGATCTGGTCCGCCGGCACGGAGTTCTGCACCACGAGGACAATCACCTGCATGATGGAGCCGAGGCCGGCGCCGAACACGAAGAGCTGCACGCAGATCACCCAGATGGGCGTGGCGGCGGTGAGGGTGGTCAGCCACAGCATGGCGGCGATGGTCAGGACAGCCCCCAGGACCGGGAACATCTTGTACTTGCCGGTCTTGGAAATGCGGACGCCGGAGAAAATGGCCATGCCCATGAGACCCACCATCATCGGCAGCATCAGCAGGCCGGATTCCGCGGCGGAGGTGCCGGAGGACATCTGCAGGAAGGTGGGAACGAAGGCGATTGCGGCGAACATGCCCAGTCCGAGGGTGAAGCCGATGGCCGTGGAATTGACGAAGATGCGGTTCCTGAACAGGCTCATGGGGATGATGGGGTCCTCGGCCAGGCGCTCCACCAGGACAAACGCGGCCGCGGCAAGCACGAGCCCGGCACCGAAGGTCCACGTCAGCGGTGAATCCCAGCCTTCGTCCTTCTTGCCGCCGAAGTCGGTGAAGAAGATCAGGCATGTGGTGGCGGCCGAGAGCAGGAGCACGCCCAGGATGTCGATCCGCTTCTCGGCCTTCTTGTTCGGCAGGGTCAGGGTGAACCACGCGATGGTGAACGCGGCAATGCCGATCGGGATGTTGATGTAGAAGGCCCATTCCCAGGTCAGGTGGTCCACGAAGAAGCCGCCCAGCAGCGGCCCGGCAACGGCGGAGAGGCCGAAGATGGCGCCCAGCGGGCCCATGTACTTGCCGCGCTCCTTGGCGGGGACGATGTCGGCGATGATGGCCTGGGAGAGGATCATGAGGCCGCCGCCGCCGAGGCCCTGGACGGCGCGGAAGACGACGAAGCCCCAGAAGTCGGTGGCAAAGGCGCAGCCTACGGACGCGAGGGTGAACAGGCCGATGGCGATCAGGAAGAGGTTCCGGCGGCCCAGGATGTCACCGAATTTTCCGTAGATCGGCATGACGATGGTGGTGGCCAGCAGGTAGGCGGTGGTGATCCAGGCCTGGTGTTCCACCCCGCCGAGTTTGCCGACGATGGTGGGCATGGCGGTGGAGACGATGGTCTGGTCCAGGCTGGAAAGCAGCATGCCCGCGATGAGGGCGGAGAAGATGATCCAGATGCGTTTCTGGGTCAGCAGCAGCGGCTCGGCTACTGGTTTGATGCTGGCGGCGGCGCTCATTGCGCTCCTTCGGAGGGGGAAAGCGGGTCGGGGAGGGCGGTGCGCGAATAGGGCTGGGAGAGCAGGAGCCTGGCGGCTTCGAAGTTTTCGATCAGCAGGTCGCGGTACGTGCGGGTGTTGCCTTCGGAGAAATACGCGAGGCTGGTGTGCCGGCCGATGCTGCCCATGACCACCACGGCCATCCGCACCACGGGGTGGCTGGCCGGCACGCCTTCGCGTCTGGCGAGGAGTCCGGCGAAGTGCGCTTCCCGCTCCTCCGTGGCGCCGATGATCTTCAGCATCAGCTGCGGTTCCTTCTTGATGACGCCGATCAGCTGCCGGGTCTCTTCCTCGGAACTGCTCATCCGCTCGGCCAGGCTGAGTGCGAGCTGCAGGAGGTCCTGCAGCAGGCTGGCCGAGATTTCCCCGGCCGGGGAATCCTGGCCGCCCCGGAGGAACTCGTCGAAGGCATCCTCGGGGAGCTCGTCGTCGACGTGGCCCAGGATGGCGTCTTCCTTGGTGGGGAAGTAGTTGAAGAATGTCCGCCGGGAGATTCCGGTCCGTTCGCAGACGTCTTCGACGGTGTAGCCGTTGAGGCCCCGTTCGGAGGTCAGGGAACGGGCGACGGCAGTGATCGCCGCCCGGGTGGCAGCCCGCTTGCGCTCCCGGAGCCCGCCGCCAGTAGTTGCACTTTCGTTCACGAAGTAAAGTTTTGCACTGTTGGAGAAAGAGTGCAATTTGTTTCCGTTGCCGGGATTTCATTGGGCTTGGGTTTCCCGCGGCGGGCTCACCAACGGACGACGGCGGCCGCCCGCCTTCGCTGGGAAGGTGGGCGGCCGCCGTCGTACTTGCCGGTGCCTCCGCCGGGGGAGGCGGTGCGGGGCTAGGCCTTGTGGGCCGGGGCCGTCATGGTGGTGACGTCGAGCGCCTTGTCGAGGTCGGCTTCGGAAACCTTGCCTTCGCCTTCACCGACGAAGCCCAGCTTCTCGGTGGCCTGGCGGACGGTCAGGCCCTCGGCCACGGCCGTCTTGGCGATCTTGGCGGCGTTTTCGTAGCCGATGAACTTGTTCAGCGGGGTGACGATCGACGGCGAGGCCTCGGCGAGGAAGCGGGCGCGCTCGACATTGGCGGTGATGCCGTCAATCATCTTGTCGGCCATGACGCGGCTGGTGTTGGCCAGCAGGCGCACGGACTCCAGGAGGTTGGCGGCCATGACCGGGATGCCGACATTCAGCTCGAAGGCGCCGTTCGTGCCGGACCAGGCGATGGCGGTGTCGTTGCCGATCACCTGGGCGCAGACCATGATGGAGGCTTCGCAGATGACGGGATTGACCTTGCCCGGCATGATCGAGGAGCCCGGCTGCAGGTCGGGGATGGCGATTTCGCCGAGGCCGGTGTTGGGGCCGGAGCCCATCCAGCGGAGGTCGTTGTTGATCTTCATGAAGGAGATCGCGATGTTGCGCAGCTGGCTCGACGCCTCGATGAGTCCGTCGCGGTTGGCCTGGGCCTCGAAGTGGTCCCGTGCCTCGGTCAGGGGCAGCCCGGTGTCGGCAGCCAGCAGTTCGATCACGCGCTCCGGGAACCCGGCCGGGGTGTTGATGCCGGTGCCGACGGCGGTGCCGCCGAGCGGGACCTCGGCGACGCGGGGAAGGGAAGCGTTGATGCGCTCGATGCCGTAGCGGACCTGCGCGGCGTAGCCGCCGAACTCCTGGCCCAGTGTGACGGGGGTGGCGTCCATGAGGTGCGTCCGGCCGGACTTCACAACGTCCTTGAACTCGGCGGCCTTGCGTTCCAGGGACTCTGCCAGGTAGCCGAGGGCCGGAATCAGGTCGTTGATCAGCGCGGACGTGGCGGCGACGTGGACCGAGGTCGGGAAGACGTCGTTGGAGGACTGCGAGGCGTTGACGTGGTCGTTCGGGTGGACAACCTTGTCGCTGCCGGCGGACTTGAGGGCGCGGGAGGCGAGCTCGGCGATCACCTCGTTGGTGTTCATGTTCGACGACGTGCCGGAACCGGTCTGGAAGACGTCGATCGGGAAGTCGCCGTCGAACTTGCCGGTCGCGACCTGGTCGGCGGCGTCGGCGA
Organism: Arthrobacter sp. PM3; assembly: GCF_003352915.1. NCBI lineage: Bacteria > Bacillati > Actinomycetota > Actinomycetes > Micrococcales > Micrococcaceae > Arthrobacter > Arthrobacter sp. PM3. The sequence continues at coordinate 2,771,836 of NZ_CP022314.1, forward strand.
TCGCCTGGGCGAGCTCACCATCGAGCACCCCCAGTTCGGCGTTGGCCTGGGCGGCGGCCTTCTTGACCCGTGCCAGGGCCTCGATGTGGGCGCGTTCCAGGGTCTTGCCGGAGATCGGGAAGTTTTCTACTGCCCGCTGCGTCTGTGCGCGGTACAGGGCGTTCACGGGAACGCGGACTTCGCCCATCGTGTCGTGTTCAATGCGGAACTCTTCGGTGTTCAACTCATCTGTGGAAGTCATGGGGCTAGCTTATGGCGAGTGGGGGTCCCATCGAAAACCGTGAACGGACCCCGCCGCGGCCGCCGCGGCGGGGTCACGGAAGCTAGAGGCGGCCGATGCTGGAGACGAGGTCGGCACGGCCGTCGGCAAGGCTGTAGGCCAGCCCGATCACGGCAGTGCGGCCGCTGTCGACGGCGCTGGAAATCACCCGGGAACTGTCCACGAGCCGCTGCGAGGTCTGCTTGACGTTTTCGACCACCATGTCATTGACCTCGGTCTGATTGTTACGCAGCGACGTCAGCACGGACGGGGTGATCCGCTCCACCAGGCTGCGGATAAAGCCGGCCGGCATCTGGCCGGTCTCGACGGCGGCCTTGGTCGCGGTCACGGCGCCGCAGCTGTCGTGCCCCAGGACGACGATCAGGGGGACGTCCAGTTCGCTGACGCTGTACTCCAGCGAGCCGAGGACGGCGTCGTCGATCACCTGGCCGGCGGTGCGGACCACAAAGGCGTCCCCGAGGCCGAGGTCGAAGATGATTTCTGCGGCGAGCCGGGAGTCGGCGCAGCCGAAAATCACGGCGAAGGGGTTCTGGTTTTCCACCAGCGACGAGCGCCGCGACGCATCCTGGTTCGGGTGTGAGGACGTGCCGGCGACAAAACGCTTGTTGCCTTCACGCAGACGTTGCCATGCGAGTTCGGGGGTCAGGTAAGTAGCCACGGGGCTACTTTACGGTGCGGGGCTGGCCGAGGGGGAAACTGTTGCGGCGGCGGTGCCGGGGGCGGCACCTGCGGGAGGATTGCTTTCCAGTGACTTCACCACGGCCGCGGCCAGGGTGGAGAACTCCTCCAGCGAGGCGGATCCGTTCAGGATGACGGTGGTGCCGCGGTCGGTCAGGACCATGGATTTCTCGCCCTTGCCGGCGTCGCGCAGTTCCCAGTCGCGGCCGCCGGCGTTCCGGGTTCCGGTTACCGGCGCGCTCTTGGTCTGCTGCAGGAGCCAGGTGGGGTTGGCCTGGCGGGTCTGCACGAGGCCGATGAACGACTCCTTGGGTGTCAGGTAGCCGACTTCCCACGCGGGGACGCCGCTGCCCGCGCCGGATTCCCAGCGGGCATAGTTGGCACGGAATGTGTCACCGGTATTGACCGCAACGGGTGTGAATCCCGCCACATCCGCCGCGTTCTGCGCGATGGCGCTGACGTTGATGTTCGGCCGGTACCCGTCGGACTTGGGCGCCGGGTTCATGAGCACGATCGGCAGGAACGCGGCGATGCTCACCAGGAGCGCGATGATCATGCCCATGACCGAGGCGTTCGCGCGTTTGGCCGCCGCGGCGGCGATGACGGGCTTGACGGGGGCTTGCCCGGCCGCGTCCGGGGCTGCCGCGGGGGTGCCGCCAGACGTTGAACCGGGGGCGGCGGGGGAGGTGTCCTGCATTTCGCTCACCCCTCTATAGTCGCGCATGTGAGGGCCGATCTCACATTCGCGGCGCTTGGGCCCGTCCGCGGGTGAAGTGCGTCACGCGGGTGTCATCCCATGCCCTGGCGACGCTGCCCCGACTATGATCAGAATCAGACAAACCACCGCGACGGATCGATCCTGGCCGTTCGGTTTCAACGACCGCCACTCGAAGAAGAGGTTCACGTGACACCAGCGCCTATGTCCCAGAAGTACTCGACGCTTTCCCCCTCGCTCGCCGTCGGAATCGACGAGCCTGACCGCAACCTCGCCTTGGAACTTGTCCGCGTCACCGAGGCCGCGGCCATCGCGGGCGGCCACTGGGTGGGCTTCGGCGACAAGAACAAGGCCGACGGCGCGGCTGTGGACGCCATGCGTTCCTTCCTGCAGACCGTGCACTTCAACGGCGTGGTGGTCATCGGCGAAGGCGAGAAGGACGAGGCCCCGATGCTCTTCAACGGGGAGCGCGTCGGCGACGGCACGGGCCCCGAGGTCGACGTCGCCGTCGACCCCATCGACGGCACGCGCCTGACCGCCCTGGGCATCAACAACGCCCTGGCCGTGCTCGCGGTGGCCGAACGCGGCTCCATGTTCGACCCCTCCGCCGTGTTCTACATGGAAAAGCTCGTCACCGGCCCGGAAGCGGCCGACATGGTTGACCTGCGCCTGCCGGTCAAGCAGAACCTGCACCTGATCGCCAAGGCCAAGGGCGTCAAGGTCAACCAGCTCAACGTCATGATCCTGGACCGCGACCGGCACCGCCCGCTGGTGGAGGAAATTCGCGAAGCCGGTGCCCGCACCAAGTTCATCATGGACGGCGACGTCGCGGGGGCCATCGCGGCCGCCCGCGCCGGTACCGGCGTCGACGCCCTCATGGGTATCGGCGGCACCCCGGAAGGCATTGTCGCGGCCTGCGCGATCAAGTCCCTCGGCGGCGTCATCCAGGGCCGCCTGTGGCCGACGAGCGATGAGGAAAAGCAGAAGGCGATCGACGCCGGCCACGACCTCGAGCGGGTGCTCTCGACCAACGACCTCGTCTCCAGCGACAACTGCTACTTCGCGGCCACCGGCATCACCGACGGCGACCTCCTCAAGGGTGTCCGCTACTCCAAGGACAAGGTCCTCACCCAGTCCATCGTGATGCGCTCCAAGTCCGGCACCATCCGGTTTGTCGACGGCGAGCACCAGGCCAGCAAGTGGGAAGGCTACGCCCGCAAGAGCTAGCACCCGCCCAACACTCAGCAAGACCGGGTACCGCGAATCCCGGGGCCGCAGCAGCGCCCCGGGATTCGCCGTCTTAATTGACGTGTCTTAATTGCGGTGCCGCGCGCCGCGGTACGGTACCGGGCCCGGCCGATTCGGTAGGGTGGAACCATGACGTGGCTTGTAACTGGCGGTGCAGGATATATCGGTTCTCATGTGGTGTCCGCCTTGCGCGGGGCCCGAATCCAGCCGGTGGTGATCGACTCCCTGTCCAGCGGGCACCGTGAGTTCGTCCCGGCCGACGTGCCGTTCATCCACGGCAGCATCCTCGACGCCGACCTCGTGGCCCACACGCTGCGGAACCACGCGGTGACCGGCGTGATCCACCTGGCGGGTTTCAAGTACGCCGGGGTTTCCGTCCAGGAGCCGCTGCTGACCTACGAACAGAACGTCACCGGCACCGCGCAGCTGCTCAAGGCCATGGAGCTCACCGGTGTGGACAAAATGGTCTTCTCCTCCTCGGCGGCCACCTACGGCACGCCCACCGGCGACCTCGTCACCGAGGACACACCCACCAACCCGGAATCCCCGTACGGCGAGAGCAAGCTCATCGGCGAATGGCTGATCCGGGACCAGGGCCGGGCCCGGGGACTGAGCCACACCTCGCTGCGGTACTTCAACGTGGTCGGTTCCGGCGCGCCGGAGCTCTATGACACCAGCCCCCACAACCTGTTCCCGATCGTGCTGCGGGCGCTCACGGCGGGCCAGACCCCGCGCATCAACGGCATCGACTACAACACGCCGGACGGCACCTGCGTGCGCGACTACGTGCACGTGGCCGACCTCGCGACCTCCCACGTGGCCGCCGCCCAGGCTCTCGCCGCCGGAAAACCGCTGGAGCGCGTGTACAACCTCGGGTCCGGCGACGGACTGTCCGTGCGCCAGATCATGACGGCGATGGCCAAGGTCACCGGCATCGACTTCGAACCCGAGATCGGCCCCCGCAGGGCCGGGGACCCGGACCGGATCGTCGCCGACGGCACGCTCGCCGCCCGCGACCTCAACTGGAAGATGCGGCACTCCGTGGAGCAGATGGTGGCCAGCGCCTACGACGCCCAGCAGCACGCCATCACCGCAGCCGGCTAGGGCCGCCGGCCGGGGCCGCCGGGTCGTTCGACGGCGGCGCGTCAGCGGTTTGTCAGCGCCCGGGACCGGGCACGCAGCGTCTTGGCGAGCTGGGCGCCCCTGCGGGCCAGCTGGTAGCTGCCGTACCGGACCTTCCTCACCGGAAGGTCCCAGGTCCCCGGGTAGGCAATCTCGCGGCCGCCAAAGGACTTCTTGAACGCCGTGAACCCGGCCCACTTGTGGTCGGGCTGGTCCGCGGGCGCCACGCCCCACAGGTCCACATGCTTGAGGCCCTTCGCCTGGGCATCGGCGATCAGGGTGACGAGCAGCGGAATCCCGGCGCTGAGCTTGCGGTGCGTGTCGTCCAGGGCGGCGTGGGCGTACGTGCGGGTGTCGGCCGAATCGTAGGCGAGGGCGGCGGCGATGGGGTGCCCGTCGAGCTCGGCAACGAAGAGCGTCGCGGCCCCGGCCGGCATCAGCGAGCGGGCCACCTGGCTGAGGTACTCGTCGCTTTGCGGCTTGAAGCCGTTGCGCGCCGCTGTCATGTGCAGGAAGTCCAGCAGCACAGAGATTTCCGCCGGATCCTGGCTGGAGCGGAAGGTCACGCCCTTCTTGTGGATGTTGCGGTACAGGTTCCGGTTCACCGGCTTCATGTCCGCCAGGACATCCTTGAAATCACGGTCAAGGTCCACGATCCAGCTCAGCTCCGGCTGCTGGTTGGCCGGCGCCGGCTGCAGGCCGCGGCCGCGAAGCACGGCGCCGGCCTCCGCGGCACCGAACCCCGCGGTGACCGGCTCAACCCGGACAAACACGGCCCCCCTGGTCCGGGCGAGATCCGTCAGGGCCGCCAGCGCGGCGTCGAACGCGGCCAGGGAGTCGGCGACCGGACCATAGGGGGAGTACAGCAGCTTGCCGGCCGGATTCGATTCCTCCACCGCGAGGAAGCGCCACCCCGGTCCGGACTCTTCGTGGACGGTGCGCCCCAGGGAACGCTGGAACTGTGCCCACTGCGGGCTCTGCAGGAAATAGTCCATGGATCTCAGGCTTCCAGTGCGGTGGTGACGGCGAATGCGAGGGCGGGGGCGTCGGCGCCGGAGACGGCATGGACGTTGACCGGGGCCTCGGCGGCGGGCAGGAAGGCGCTGGCGCCGCGATCCAGCCGGAGCTCGCCCTTGGGGGAGTCGAGGCGGACCGAACCGCCGACCACGATCAGGACGGCGGCACCGGACTGCGCCAACGGGACGGGCTCGGCCCCCGGGGCCAGCTCAACGCGCTGGAGCTGGAATTCGCGGAACGGCGGCCGGAAGAGTTCCTGGCCCAGCATGGTGGTCTGGGCGGGAAGCATCGGCACGGCCACGGCCTCGAACGCGACCGTCTTGAGCAGCTCCGGCACATCCACGAATTTCGGCGTCAGCCCGCCGCGGAGCACGTTGTCTGAGGACGCCATGACCTCGATTCCGAGACCGTGGAGGTAGGCGTGGACGTTGCCGGCGGGCAGGTAGACCGCCTGCCCGGGGTCCAGGGAGATGCGGTTCAGCAGCAGCGAGATCAGGACGCCCGGGTCGCCCGGGTACCGGTCGTTGAGGTCCACGGCCGTGGTCAGCGCCGCCTCGTGCTGTCCCTGCGGGGCGCCGGAGACGAGCGCCGAAACAATCAGGGCGGTCGCGTCGGAGACCTCGGCGCCGCCGGTGATGAGCCGTTCGAAGGCGGCGCGGAGGGCTGCGGATTCGTCGGGCTGTGCCAGGTCGGTGAGCAGCTGCGGGACCAGCGGCGGCAGCTCAAGCCCGGCGAGGTCGAAACACGCCGCCAGGTGTTCGAAGACGGCGCGGGATGCGGCCGCCGGCCGGAACCCGCAGAGCGCCTCGAACGGGGTCAGCGCCAGGATCATCTCGGGCTTGTGGAAGGCGTCCTTGTAGTTGCGGTCCGGGGCGGCGTGGTCCACCCCTGCGGCCTCTTCCCGCGCGAACCCCTCCCGGGCCTGGGCGGCGGTCGGGTGCACCTGCAGGGACAGCGGCGTCTCGGCGGCCAGGACCTTGAGCAGGAACGGCAGCCGCGGGCCGAACTCGGCCACGCTAGCGCTGCCCAGACAGTGTTCGGGGTCCCGGGCGATCAGCGCGTCCAGGGCCAGCCGCCCGCCGTCGTCGGCCTCGGGCGTGTGCCGCCCCGCCCCGCCGGCCGCCGCCGTCAGGGCGACGGACGGGGAGTCCGGGTGGGCGCCGATCCAAAGCTCGGCTTCCGGGCCGCCGGAGGGCCGGCGTCCCAGCAGATCGGCGATGGCCGTCGGGGAGCCCCAGGCGTAGGGCCGGAGGACGTTCTCTAGTGCGTACATGGCCTGGAACCTATCTGGTCAATGAAGTGTGGTCACGCTGTATCTTGTCACTGCCCGGCATCATGCCACTGCCCGCAGGGAGGCGCCGTGTCCCTAGAGCGGTGCACACTGGCCGTTGGTGGCAACAAGATCCCGGATGGACTGCTCGTCCCCGTTGCGCTTGAACTGGTTGAGCATCTCTTCGGTGATCGGCTGCCCGTCGGGGGTGGTGGTCACCGGGGTGAAGTCCGACGACGACGGCGAGGGCTGGGTGGCCGGTGCGGCGTCCGCGGGAAGCGGCCCGGCGGCCGTGACCGGCCCGGCGCCCGTCCCGGGCTGCACGATCGTGTCGCCGGGGACGGCGGGTGCGGCGGCCCCGGTCGACGGGGCCGCCAGCAGCTTGGCCACCCGCGCGTGGATGACATCGAAGTCCGGGGAGGTGGAGAATGCCGGGTCGAAGTCGGGCGGGCCGATGGTCAGGCGGCTGACGTCCTGGCCCTTGGCCTTCAGGGCCAGGTCCACGAAGCTGCCGAGCTGGCCGGAGGAGATGTTTGACTCGACCACCTTGGTGCCGGCCTTGGCGATGTCCTCGAACTTGGCGAGCAGGGTGGCCGGGTCGAGCTGCTTCAGCATCGCCTGCTGGACGCACTGCTGGCGCTGGATCCGGGCGTAGTCGTCCACGAATTCCCGGGACCGGCCGTACCAGAGCGCATGGAAGCCGTCGAGCTTCTGGTCACCGGCCGGAATCCAGCCGTCCGGCATGCCGTGGATGCCGTTGGCCTCATCCACCATCGGTCCGCTGATCGGGACCCAGCCGCCGGCCTTGATCCGTATGCCGCCCATGGCGTCGATGAGCTTGGAGAAACCGTCCATGTCCACGAGCACATACGCCTGAACCTTGATGCCCAGTGTCCCGGACACAGCTTCCATGGTCGCCTGCGCTCCGGGATCGGCCACCCCGGGATAGAGGTCCCGGTGCTCGTTGGTGACCTCGGTGTTGATCGCGTTGACCAGGCACTCATCGCCGCAGTTGTACCCGTCGGGGTAGATCTGGCGCATGGGAGAGTCCGCGCTGAACTGGGCGTTCTGGAGGTTGCGGGGCACCGAGATGATGGCGGTGCTGCCGGTCTTGGCGTCGACGCTGATCACCGACAGGCTGTCCGGCCGGCGGCCGGTGCGGTCCGCTCCGGCATCCCCGCCCATCATGAGGAAGTTGTACCGGCCGTCGGAGGGTTCGAGGGTGGGGCCGGAACCGGAGAAGATGCTGCCGATCGCATCCCGGCTGACGTTGAGCAGATAGGCCGCGTAGCCCAGGGATCCGCTGCTGAGGATCATCGCAAGTACCAGCGCCAGCACCACCGCGGGGCGGGCCCGGGGGCTGAGCAGCCCGGGGCGGATGAGCCGGAGCGTGTTGAGGAACAAGGCGGCCCAGCCAATGGCCAGCAGGGCGAGCCCGACCACGAGGAGAAACGACGGCCACGTGCCGGCGAGGATGTTGATCAGCGTGGAGCGCGACAGCAGGAGGAGGAGCAGGGCGAGCAAGGCCAGCGCCCAGACGGTGATGGTCACGCGCAGCGCGGCCCGTCCCAGCCGGCGGTTGCCCGCGACGATCTGGGCGCTGCCGGGTACCAGCAGCGTCATGAGGACCAGGACGAACGCCCGCTTGGTCAGCACCGGGGCAGGGGCGCCGGACGGGTGCCGGACCGGGTCGCCGGGCGCCGTCCGGGGCTGCCCGGGAGGTTCGGTGCCGCGGGTGGGGGCGTAGCCGTTGCTCATGCGGGGATCCCTAATGGCTGCCTTTCTGGCTGTCTTTTTGGCTGTCTTTTTGGCTGTCTTTCTGGCTGCTTCGCACTGTGACGTTGCCGTCCGCGAAGACTTCGCCGACCTTCTGCCGGAGGTTCGCGCCCTTCCGGGTCGCGACGTCGTTGAGTTCCTGGGCGAAGTCCAGCAGGTCCGCCCGGAGCTGGCGTGCGTACGCGTCCGTGCCCGAGGCCAGCATGCGCACGGCCAGGAGCCCGGCGTTGCGCGCCCCGCCGATCGAGACGGTGGCGACCGGAACCCCGGCGGGCATTTGCACGATGGACAGCAGGGAATCCATGCCGTCAAGGGTCTTCAGCGGCACGGGGACGCCGATCACGGGCAGCGGCGTGACCGAGGCGAGCATGCCGGGAAGATGCGCCGCGCCGCCGGCGCCGGCGATGATGACGCGCAGCCCGCGCTCGTGGGCGCTCTGGCCGTAGCGGATCATCTCCGTGGGCATCCGGTGGGCGGAGACGACGTCGGCCTCGAACGGGATCCCGAACTCGGCCAGTGCCTCGGCGGCGGCCTCCATGACCGGCCAGTCCGAGTCCGAGCCCATGACAAGGCCCACGATCGGCGCGTCGGCCGCGGTGCCGGCCTCGGTGGTGTCTGCGGTGTGCGGTGCGGTGCTCATGCGCTCTCCTCGGCAGTCGCCGTCGTTGTGCCGGCCCCGGCCCGGCCGTTCCGGATGATGTCGGCCACAGTGGTGGCCCGCTGCCGCACGGCGTCGACGTCGGCCGCAGAAGTGCCCACGAGGTTGACGTGGCCGATCTTCCGCCCGGGCCGGACGGCCTTGCCGTAGCAGTGCACCTTCACGGCGGGTTCGCTCGCGAGGGCGGCCGGGTAGGCGGAGTAGAGGTCCTGGTTGGCTCCGCCGAGGAAGTTCTTCATCACCACGACCGGTCCCAGGAGATCGGTGGCGCCCAGTGGCAGGTTCAGGATGGCCCGCAGGTGCTGCTCGAACTGGCTCGTCACCGAGCCGTCCTGGGTCCAGTGCCCGGTGTTGTGCGGGCGCATCGCGAGCTCGTTGATCAGGAACCCGGCACCCGTGCCGGGCGTCTCGAACAGCTCCACGGCCATGACGCCCGTCACGCCGAGTTCGTTGGCGATCCGGATCGCGGCGTTTTCCGCAGCAGCTGCGACTTCAAGGGAAATCTCCAGTGCGGGCGCAATCACCTCATCGCACACCCCGTCCACCTGGATGGTGTGGACCACCGGCCAGGCGCGGCATTCGCCGTCCGGGGTCCGTGCGACCATGGCCGAGAGTTCGCGGCTGAATTCCACTTTGGCTTCGGCCAACAGGGGAGACATGGCCTCGAACCAGTCGGCGGTCTCTTCCGCGTCCGCGGCTGAAGCCACGATCCGCACGCCCTTGCCGTCATAGCCGCCGCGCGGCGTCTTCAGCACCACGGGCCAGCCGGTCTCCTCGCCGAAGGCGACGAGGTCCGCGACACTGGCGACGGCGGCCCAGCGGGGGTTGGGCAGCTCCAGCCGGTCGATCGCGGCGCGCATCACAAGCTTGTCCTGGGCGTTGACCAGCGCATCCGGGCCGGGATGGACGTTGACGCCGGCGTCGATCAGGGAGCGCAGGTGTGCGGTCGGGACGTGCTCGTGGTCGAAGGTCAGAACGTCCAGGCCGCGGGAGAACTCGAGCAGGTGGTCGAGATCCTTGTAGTCGCCGACCGGGGCGTTCGCCACGGCAGAGACTGCTGAGACGTCCTCGCCTTCGGCAAGGACACGGAGCTCGAAGCCCAGGGCAGTCGCGGCAGGGGCCATCATGCGGGCAAGCTGGCCGCCGCCAACAACACCGATTACTGGAAAAGTCACAAGTCCCAGCCTACCGAAAACCTCGCTGGAACCCGGCTTTTGCGATCCGCCAGCGCGGACCGCGCGGGCGGACTCCCAAGGAAACGGCGCTAAAATGGGCGTTTGGCCCAATGGCCTACAGTTCCAAAAGGCCACGGAGGATCATGATTACTACACTTACCGAGCGCATGCGCGGGCTGGCCTCGCTGTTCTGGCGCGAAGTGGCCAAGTTCGGCGCCGTCGGCGGCATCGCGTTCGTCATCGATAACGGGCTCACGTACTACCTGATGCATGGCCCCATGACTGACAGCGAGGCGAAGGCACGCTTTTTCGGAGCGAGCGTGGCCACGGTGTTCTCGTGGGTTGCCAACCGTTTCTGGACGTTCCGGCACCGCCGGCAGGCCAATGTGCTGCGCGAATTCGTGATGTTCGTCATCATTAACGGGATCGGAATCGGTATCTCCACCGGCCTCACCGCGGCGGCGAAGTACGGGCTGGGCATCACCGACAAGAACATGCTCTTCCTGGCGGGCGTCGTCGGCATCCTGGTCGCAACCGTCGTCCGGTTCTTCGCCTACCGTTTCCTGGTGTTCAACCAGGAACTCGACGACGAGCCGGAGTTCTCCCACGACCACGAGATCATCGAACGGCACCCACATGCCCGTCCCGGCGTGAGCGTCCCGGGGGAGGCCGCCAAGTCCAGGGAGGCCGTCAAGGACCCTGAACTCCCCGGCCCCCCGGCCTGAGGCCCGGCCCGCGTTCAGTTCCCGCTGATCCGCTCGGCGGCGCGCAACTTGCCTGTCACCTCGACCTCGGGGTGGACCAGGACCACGGAACCGTCGCTCTTCCACGTTCCCAGTGCCTGCGCCAGGACGCTTTCCAGGCCCTCGGCGGCGGGCACCAGCAGCCGCTGGCCGGCGTCGTGAGCGGCGGCAAAGTCCGCCAGCAGTGCGCCGTGCACGTGGACGGCCCCCTTCGCGGTGCGGATGGCGGGTCGTCCGGCCTCCGGGTCGACGTGGGGCATGAAGACGTCGCCGTGCGAGCGGACCTCGGCGGCGTAGTCCAGGACGCCGGTGGGCAGCCCGCCCTGCCAGCGCATGGCCAGGGCCGGCAGCGCCACCGCGAGAACGGCGTCGACCCCGCCGGCCGCGGCGCCGGGGCCGGGATCGGCGGTGGCCAGCAGCTCCGCCTCCGCGTCCCCGGTGACCACTTCCATGCCAAGCTGCCAGGCCGCCAGGGCCAGGATCACCGACTTCCAGTGGGCGGGCAGGTCCAGCCGCAGCCGCATGCCCGGTTCGGCGTCGAGCTCATCCTGCAGCAGGTTGGACGTCTTCGCCACCCAGTTATCCAGCACGCGGCCGGACAGTTCAACCCGCTCGGAATCGGGGCCGTACCAGGTCAGCCGGGGCGCCGTGGACTGGCCGGACCGCAGGGCTGTCATCAGTTCGATTGCCGGGATGCTCATGCCTTCATCTTGCCACGGGCCATCCGGACACCGGTGCTGTGATGTCCGTCATGCCGGCCGGTTCCGGCTTTCGGTGCCCCGCGGCGGCGTTGCGGGAAATTTCCCGAAAATTCAAGAAAAACCCCAAAAAGTACTCAGTACCCTGATTATTCCGCGGGATCCCGCGGGCGGAACGAAAAAAATCCCGGGCGTGGCGTCCCAAGGTTTGTGTTTCGGGTTGATTATTATCTCCGCCGTGGCTTGACTCCCGGTGACTTACACACGTGTAATTAGTTATCTAAAGCCACTGCGCAAAAACCGGCACTCAACCGAGTGTCCAAGGGGGTCTTGCAGTGGCTGTATATCAGGAGGGGGACGCCATGGGGCTAGCAGAGCGTATCCATGAAGATGCCGTAGTTGCCGGCCAGGCCACGGCGAAATACCGGTCGCGGGGGGTGCCGAGTGACTGGTACGTAGATCCGGCTGATCCGGACGCGGCAGACCGCTACAACGGACACACCCAGGACTCCTTGCAGGAAGCCGGAACGGCCTTCCTCGCAGCGCACGATGAGCTCCTTGCCGGCCAGGATCACGACGACGATCCCCTTGACCCGCCCATGGAGCTCCGTTCGTCCGGGGCCGACACCCTCGCGCAGCCGGTTTGGATCGGACTGCCCTCCCGGCAGGACTTTGACGACGAGGGCGAGCTCGGCTGGCAGACGGATGCGTTGTGTGCCCAGACAGATCCCGAGGCGTTCTTCCCCGAAAAGGGCGGCTCCACCCGGGACGCCAAGAAGGTCTGCGGCGCCTGCAACGTGCGGTCCCAGTGCCTCGAATACGCTTTGTCCAACGACGAGCGCTTCGGAATCTGGGGCGGCCTGTCCGAGCGCGAACGGCGCCGGCTTAGGAAGCGAGCAGTCTAATTCTTCAAGAAGTACGCGTCACCGCCGTCGTGGTCTCCCACGACGGCGGTGACTTTCTCCCCCGGACCCTCGCGGCCCTGGCGGCCCAAACCCGGCCGGCCGACGCTGTCCTCGGTGTCGACACCGGGTCCCGCGACCACTCGGCGGCGCTCCTCGAACAAGCTTTGGGCAAGGACCGTGTCACCGTCTTCGATCAGCCCAGGACCGGAATGGGCGCGGCCGTCACGGCAGGGCTCAAGGCCCTGGCGCCCTGGCCTGCGGGAGGTGCGCCGGCCACTGAGTGGATCTGGCTGCTGCACGACGACGCCGCGCCGGCGCCCGAGGCCCTCGCGGAGCTCCTCCATGCGGTGGAGCGCGCGCCGTCGGTCACAGTGGCAGGCTGCAAGCAGCTGGACTGGCACACCGAACGGCGGCTGATCGACGTCGGCCTGTCCACGAGCCGCTGGGCCGAGCGCCTGACGCTGATCGACGCCGACGAACTCGACCAAGGCCAGTACGACGGCCGCAGTGATACCTTTGCCGTCAATTCCGCCGGCATGCTGGTCCGCCGCGACGTCTGGGAGGAGCTCCGTGGCTTTGATCCGGCCCTGCCCGGCAGCGGAGACGACGTCGACTTCTGCTGGCGCAACCGGCTTGCCGGACACCGGGTGGTGGTGGTCCCCAGCGCCAGGATGTTCCATGTCGCGCACCGTCCCCACGCCCTGGGGAATGCGTCCGCCGCGCGTAAGGCACAGGTCCATCTGCGGCTCAAGCACGCGGCCGGCTGGAAAGTCCCGCTGCACGCCGCCGGAGCCCTTCTGGGCAGCCTGTACAAACTCGTCCTGAGCATTGCCGTCAAGGACCCGGGGTACGGGTTCTCCCAGCTCCTTGCCACCCTGGCCGCGCTGGGCCGCCCCGCCGCGGTGATCCGCGGGCGGCGCAACGCCGCACGAACGCGACGCGTCCGACGCTCGGTCATGAAGGGGCTGCAGACCCCCCGCCGTGAAGTCTGGGCGCACCGCCGTTCCCTCATCGAAGCCCTGGGCGCCGACGACTTCGGTGACGGCTCCACCGGCACCGGCCTTCTGGGCGACCAGCCCACCGGCGACGCCGACGACTTCGCCGCCATCGCCACCCCGGACCGGGGATGGGTAGGTAACGGTGCCGTACTCGCCGTCCTCGTCACCACCGCGGTCTCCCTGGCCGGACTCCTCAGCCTGCTCCGCGCCCCGGCAGTGGCCGGCGGCGCCCTGATCCCCGTGTCGCTGCACCTGTCCGAAATCTGGAACCATGCCTCCGCCTGGTGGATCAGCCTCGGCGCCGGCCTCCCGGGGCACAGCGACCCCTTCGGCTACCTCCTGTGGGTCCTGGGAGTGTTCGGTGCCGGCGACGCCAACGGCGCGGTCGGCTGGTTGCTGATCCTTGCCATGCCGCTCTCCGCCCTGGGCGCATGGTTCGCCTCCGGGGCCCTGACCCGGCGCCGCCGGCTCCGGCTGGCGGCGGCGTTGGTCTGGGCCGGGGCCCCTGCACTCCAGGTGGCGCTCAACCAGGGCCGGCTCGGTGCCCTGATAGCCCACGTTATGATTCCGGTGCTGGTCCTGGCCCTGCTCCGGGCGACCGGCACGGCGACAGGCCACGGCGTCCACGCCGTCCCCGCGCCCGGCCAAGGCCGGCTCAATGCCCGGCCCGCCGCCCGCCCCGGCGTCAACGGGACGCCTTCCTGGACAGCCGCGGCCGCCGCGGGCCTCGCCTTGGCCGCGGTGACCGCCGCCGCGCCGTCGCTGCTGGTGCCCGCGGTGGTCATCGTCGGCCTGTGCGGAGTGTTCCTGGGCCGCCGCGGCCGCACCGTGTGGTGGGCGCTCCTGCCCAGCCTGGCCCTGTTCGTGCCCTTTGCCTTCTCGGTCATTGACCGGCCGCGGGCGCTCCTGGCCGACCCCGGCATGCCGCTCGCCTTTGGCGCCGCGCCGCTGTGGCAGCAAGCCCTGGGCCAGCCGCTGAACTTCGACGCCGGCGCCGGCCTCACCGGGCTCGACGCTTTCGGCGGCTCCGCCACCGCCGGGTTCGCCGCCCTGCCCTGGGCCCTCCTGGCCGCCCTGCTGCTGGGCCTGCCGGTACTCGTGCTGGCCCTCACTGCTCTCTTCATGCCCCGCACCCTGGTCCGGACCGGACGCACCCGCACCGCGCGCTCCCTTTGGGCGGCGGCGGTGCTGCTGCTCGCCGGCGGCTGGCTCGCCGGGCACGTCGCCACCGGCGCCGGCACGGACGTGCTGGTCACGCCCTTCCCCGGTCCCGCTGTCTCCGCCGCCGCGTTCGCGCTGCTGGGCGCTGCCATCATCGCGGCGGAAGGGTTGCTCGACGCGGCCGACCGGACGACGGACGCCCGGCCGGCCCGCAAGGTGCTGGTCCGCGCCACCGCGGTCACGGCGATCACCCTGCTCATGCTCGCGCCCCTGGCCGGGCTCACGATCTGGACGGCGCAGAACCTGGTGCAGCCCACCGCGCCGGCAGCCGGCACGGGGGGCGGCACCGCACAGGCATCGGGCCTTGGCACGCCGCGGCTCATCCAGCCCGCACAAAGCCGCACCCTTCCCGCCACGGCGGTTGACCGCGGCGAAGGGCCGGAGCAGTCCAGGACGCTCCTGATCACGAGCAATGAGGACGGAACCTTCGACGCGTCCCTGATGCGCGGCGCCGGCACCACCCTGGATGCCCTGTCCACGATCACGGCGGCCCGCAGCATTATGGGGGAGCCGGGCCGGGAGACGGTCCGCGACGACGACGCCGTCGCCGCGTCCCTCCGGAACGCCGTCGCCACCGTGGTGGCCGGCGAGGGCGTGGACCCGCGCCCGGACCTGGAACGGCTCGGTGTCGGCTTTGTGGTGCTCCGCGTCGCCGATTCCGCCTCCGAACTGACCGCCAGCCGCATGGACGCCGTCCCCGGCCTTGTCGCCGTCGGCCAGACCGGCGCCGGCTGGCTCTGGCGGGTCACCCCCCAGGCCGGCCCCGGCATCACGGATTCCGACGTCGCACACCGGGTCCGCGTGGTGGACGCAGGCGGGGCCGTCGTCGGCCTGCTTCCCGCAGAGGAAGTCCAGGCCGGCGGCACCGTCCCGGCCGGCCCGGAGGGCCGCCTGGTGGTCCTCGCCGACCGCGCCGATCCGGGCTGGAGCGCCTGGCTCGACGGCCGCCGCCTGACGTCCACGACGTCGGGCTGGGCGCAGGCGTTCACGCTGCCCGCCCAGGGCGGGCAGCTGAGCATCCGCTACGAGGCTCCCTGGGCCGTCGCGGCCGGCATCGCGCAGGCCGTCGTGATCGGCTTGACCGTCCTCCTGGCCCTGCCCATGCCTGCCCGCCGGTCCAACCCCGGCCTGTCCAGGGGCGAAGCTTCCCTGCGTAAGGAACACCAGCATGCCTAAGGGCGAGAACGACACCACGAACCCGGCTCCCGCCGGGCCGGCCGCCGGCACGGCCGACGCCAAGCCCGCCGACGCCAAGCCCGCCGACGCCGGGACCCGGCCGCGGGTACGGCGTGTGCCCCGCGGCGGCGTGATCGGCGGGGTCCTCTCGGCCGTTGCCCTCGTGGCCGCGGGCGGCGGCCTGGTCTCGGCGGCGTCCCTGGCGCCGCAGAGCCCCGCCAGCCGGCACCTGGAAGCCCCGGTCGCCTCCGTGCCCGCCGGCAGCAGCGTGGGGGTCTGCCCGGGACCGGCCCGGTTGCTCGAAGGCACCCCGGTCGGTACCGACCCCCAGTTCAGCCCGGAATCGGACACCGCGAAGACAGCCGTCAGCGCGGCCGTCCTTGCAGCGGGCACCGGTGATATCCCCGGCAGTCGGCTGGCTCCGCTCAAGGGCGACGCGCTCGTTGAGATCGCCAAGGGCACCGGCGGATCCCAGGCCCCCTCTGCCGCGCCCCGCACGCCCGCGCTGCTCGCCGGCGTCGTGTCCGGGCGCGCGGTGGACGGCGTCAGCGTCCTCAGGGCGGATGCACAGGGCAACCACCAGCCGGCAGCCGGCGCCGTGGTGAGCTACGCGGCCGAGGACGGAGACCTGCAGGGTTCCGCGGCCGCCGCGTGCCAGCAGCCCGGCAACGATCTTTGGCTGGTCGGCGCCAACACGGCCCTGGGCCGCACGGCCGTGCTGAACCTCACCAACGCTTCGACCACGCCGGCGACGGTCAGCCTGGACCTGTTCGGCGCCGAGGGCCAGATCCAGGCACCGGGAAGCCGCGGCCTGCTCGTGGCGCCGGGCACCACCCGGTCCATCGTCCTGGCCGGCCTCGCGCCGGGGCAGGAACGGCTGGGCGTGCGGGTCCGCAGCACCGGCGGCCCCGTGGCCGCCGTCATCCAGCAAAGCGTCCTGCGCGGCCTCACGCCCGGCGGCGTCGACTTCATCACGCCCGGCACCGCCCCCTCCGTCCGCCAGGTGATCCCGGGCCTGGACATCCAGGACGCCTCCGACCTGGCCGCCCTGACCGCGAAGCCGGGCTTCGCGGACGCCGGACCGGCCCTCCAGATCGCGGTCCCCGGGGCGGCCGACGCGGTCGTCGAGATCAAGCTGTACGGGCGCGGCGGCCAGCGGGCACTGCCCGGCGGCGGTGTGGTCACGGCGAAGGCCGGAACCGTGACCGAAGTTTCACTGGCCGGCGTGCCGGCCGGAACCTACACCGTCGCGGCGAGCTCCGATGTCTCCTTTGCGGCCACCGCCCGGGTGACCCGCGGAGTGAAGGCGGAGGACCCCGCCGACATCGCGTACTCTGCCGCCGCGGCACGGCTGGGCAGCCAGCACGTTGTCCCGGTGCCCCGCACGGGGGACCGGCAGCTTGTGTTCGGTGCGCCCGAGGGCGACGCCAGGATCTCCTACACACCCATCACCGCGGACGGCAAAATCCGGACCGCGGCTACGGCGGACATTGCCGGCGGAACCACGGTGTCCGTCAGCGTCCCCGCGGATGTGGGCGGTTCGCCGCTCGTGGGCTACGTGGTGGCCGCCTCCGGAGACCCGGCCTACGCGGCGGTGCTCCTCAGCCGGGAGGGCAGGCAGGACATTTCCACGGTGGCCGTGGCTCCGGAAGCGGCAGGACAGCAGCAGGTGCCCGTCACGCTGGGATACTAGCTGGCGCAGGTACCGGCCGGCCGCGTCAGGGTGGGGCGCTGAGCATCTAGTAGCGGCGGCGGTAGACCGGGTCGAGGGACTCCGGGGGGACGCCGAGCATCTCGGCGGTGTATTCCACGACGACGTCGTGCACGAGGTCCTGGAGTTCATCCCGGCTCCCGCAGGCCTGTTCCACCACCCGGCGGTACAAGGTAATGATCGGGCCGTCCTCGGCAGTCGCGGCAGTATAGGCGCCCATCGGCGCGGGCGTGCGGTCCGCGACCAGTTGCTCGAGCCCGGGCGGGATCTCGTCCACGGCGAAGCGGACGCCGTCCAGCGGCTTGCCCCAGATGTCATGCAGCCGCTGGGCCGAGTCCAGGACGAGGTCGTCAAAGCGGTCCGAACGGGTGCGGTAGCCGGGCAGTGTCGGCAGCATCAGCTCGCCGCGGAGACCGCGGCCGTGCCTGTTCCTGCGGCGCTGCCGGAAGCTCTTGCCCCGAACGGCGCTGTCCGCCCCGGTCACGGGTGCGCCTGCGGGGGCGGAACCGGCGCCTGGCTGTCCGGCGTCGGGGTCAGCCAACCGGACCGTAAAACCCGAAGAGTGGTGCGATGACTGCATATCTTGACTCTAAACCCGCGCAATGATTTACGCGATACGGTCCTGTCGGCGAGCCGCCGGCGTGCCCCCGCGGGCGTTTCAATGCGCGGATCCGGTCCGCAGGGGGAGTAGTCTGTGGTGTCGTGGGTGCAATTCGTCTTTGTTCGAGATCTGCCTGCCGCAATTCTGCGGTGGCTACTTTGACGTACGTGTACGCCGACTCCACGGCCGTCCTGGGCCCGCTGGCCACCTATGCCGAACCGCACTGCTACGACCTCTGCGAACAGCACGCCGACTCGCTGACCGTCCCGCGCGGCTGGGAAGTCATGCGCCTGGCGATGCCCGCGACACCGGCCGGGCCCGGCCCTGATGACCTCCTGGCCCTCGCGAACGCGGTCCGGGAGGCGGCCTCCCGGCCGGCCGCGGCGGAACCGGCGAAGGGGCAGCGCACCCTGCACCCGGCCCTGGAAGCACCGGCCCCGGCCGAGGGCACCCGGCGCGGGCACCTGCGCGTGCTGCGCGAACCTTCCTAAGCCGACAACTGGCGGTAGGGTGGAAACTGCAAAAGCCGTAAGCCACCGGCGCCATCCGCGGCGCCCATCAGGGAGCGTTCACCATGTCCAAGCTCAGCCCCGATCTGTTGTCTGTCCTGCGATGCCCTGTCACCGGGTCCGGCCTGGTCCAGGAAGGCGACGAACTGGTCAGCATCGCGGCCGATGAAGCCGGGGACAAGCTGAGGTACAGGATCGAGGACGGCATCCCCCTGCTGTTGCCGCCGGAACTGCTGCCGGCCGCCGCAGCGGCTGCAGCTGATCAGCACGACGCAGGCCAGCACGACGCAGGCCAGCATGACGCCGGCCGGCACGACGCAGCTCAGTCCGCCGGCCCGCGCCACTCGGCGGAATAGCGCGGATCCGCGGCCCCGCGGACTCTCAGACCCGGAATCACCCAGCACCCGCTGCCCGCGCAGGCCCCAACAACGCAGGCCCGAACAAACGCAGGCCCCAACAAAGGATTCACATGACTTTCGATTACAAGATTGCGGACATCTCCCTGGCCGAGGCGGGACGCCACCAGATCCGCCTCGCCGAGCACGAGATGCCCGGACTCATGTCCCTGCGCAAGGAGTTCGGCGCCAGCCAGCCGCTCAAGGGAGCCCGGATCGCCGGCTCGCTGCACATGACAGTCCAGACCGCGGTGCTGATTGAGACCCTCACGGCGCTCGGCGCCGAGGTCCGCTGGGCTTCCTGCAACATCTTCTCCACCCA
Organism: Arthrobacter sp. PM3; assembly: GCF_003352915.1. Taxonomy (NCBI): domain Bacteria; kingdom Bacillati; phylum Actinomycetota; class Actinomycetes; order Micrococcales; family Micrococcaceae; genus Arthrobacter; species Arthrobacter sp. PM3. The sequence continues at coordinate 2,791,054 of NZ_CP022314.1, forward strand.
GGACGAGGCCGCGGCCGCCGTGGTCGTCGGGACGGGCACGGTCGATGACCCGCAGGGTGTGCCCGTCTTCGCCTGGAAGGGCGAGACGCTGGAGGAGTACTGGTGGACGGCCGAGCAGATCCTCACCTGGCCCGGTGCCGACGCCAACCCCGAGCTCGGACCGAATATGATCCTGGACGACGGCGGCGACGCCACCATGCTGGTGCACAAGGGCGTGGAATTCGAAGCCGCCGGCGCCGTGCCCTCCGCGGCCGAGGACGAGTCCGCGGAAGGCCGCGTGTTCCTGGACGTGCTGCGCGCCTCGCTGGAAGCCGACCCGCAGAAGTGGACCCGCATCGGCGCCCTCCTGCTCGGCGTCACCGAGGAGACCACCACCGGCGTGCACCGCCTGTACCAGCTCGCCGAGCAGGGCAAACTCCTGTTCCCGGCCATCAACGTCAACGACTCCGTCACCAAGAGCAAGTTCGACAACAAGTACGGCATCCGCCACTCGCTGCCGGACGGTATCAACCGCGCCACCGACGTTCTCATGGGCGGCAAGGTCGCCGTCGTCTGCGGCTACGGCGACGTCGGCAAGGGCGCCGCGGAGGCTTTCCGCGGCCAGGGCTCGCGGGTGATCGTCACCGAAATCGACCCGATCTGCGCGCTGCAGGCGGCCATGGACGGCTACCAGGTGGCCAAGCTCGAATCAGTCCTCAGCGAAGGCCACATCTTCATCACCACCACCGGCAACAAGGACGTCATCATGGCCGAGCACATGGCGGGGATGCGTGACAAGGCGATCGTGGGCAACATCGGCCACTTCGACAACGAGATCGACATGGCCGGACTGGCGCGGATCCCCGGCATCCGGAAGGTCGAGATCAAGCCGCAGGTGCACGAATGGGTCTTCGAGGCAGGGACCGACGCCCAGCGCTCCATCATCGTCCTCTCCGAAGGCCGCCTGCTCAACCTCGGCAACGCCACCGGACACCCCTCGTTCGTGATGAGCAACTCCTTCGCCAACCAGACGATCGCCCAGATCGAACTGTTCACCAAGGCCGGCCAGCCCGAGGGTGAGCGCGAATATGACAAGCAGGTTTACGTCCTGCCGAAGATCCTGGACGAGAAGGTTGCACGACTGCACCTGGGCGCCCTCGATGTAGAGCTGACCGAGCTCTCCAAGGAACAGGCCGAGTACCTGGACGTCGAGGTGGCAGGCCCGTACAAGCCCGACCACTACCGCTACTAGGAACCGGCCAAGGGGCCCCGGACCAGCGTCCGGGGCCCCTTCCCGTGACCCTTTTGGGGGCCTTTTTGTAACCGGATCGTGGTCGAACCGGCACGGGGCTCCAAGGTAACTCGCTTATGCTGGCAGGATGACGTGTGGAATCGCCAGGGTCCTGTGATGGCCCTGAAAACCTGGAGTACCGGCCGAAAGATCGCCTTGGTGGGGGTGGTCTGCGCCCTGGCAGCCGGCGGCGGCGCCTTCGCCGCGGCGGCCCCCGGACTGGCCCAGTCCGTTTCCTCCGAGGCGTCATCGCCGGCACGGACGACGCCGGGCCTCGCGGTCCCCGTCGTGGCCCCCGCGGAACTGGCAGTCGCGCCGGCCGACGGCGCCCAGCAGGTCAACCCGGCGGCGCCGGTGACACTCAAGGTGACGAACGGGCGTATCGACCGTGTTGCCCTCACCAGCGCTGACGGCAGCACCGTCGACGGCACCCAGAGCGCGGACGGCTCCGCCTGGACCTCGTCCGGGAACCTGTTGTTCAACACCCGCTACAGCTACACGTACTCCGTCGTGGACGGTGCCGGGCGCGAGACCCACAGCACCCGGTCCTTCACCACCGTCTCCACCGCCAATGAGGCCGACGCCGCAATCTACCCGCTGGACGGGATGAAAGTGGGCGTCGCACAGCCCCTGCAGATCACCTTCAGCGAACCGGTCCTGAACCGGGACGCCGTCGAGAAGGCCATCAAGATCACCTCCACGTCCGGCCAGACGGGCAAGTTCCACTGGTTCAACAACAACACCGTCCGGTACCGGCCGGAAGCCTTCTGGGCCGCCAACAGCACCATCACCATGGACATGAAAATGTTCGGCGTCGAACTGGGCAACGGGCAGGTCGGCAACTTCAACAAGACCGTCACCGTCCACATCGGCGACAAGCGGGTGGCGGTCGCCGACGCCAAGGCGCACACCTTCTCGGTCAGCATCAACGACAAACCGGCGGGGCAGTGGCCGGCGACGATGGGTGACACCCGGTTCCCGTCGGCCCGGGGATTCCTGGTGTTCATGGAGAAACACCGGGTGGAGCACATGGACGCCTCCACGATCGGGCTCAAGCCCGGGGACCCGGCCTACTACGGCCAGCTTGACGTCAATTACGCCACGCGCCTGACACCCAGCGGGGAGTTCATCCACCAGGCCACGGACACGGCCATGCCGTTCCTGGGCCGGGCGAACCTCTCCCACGGCTGCATCGGCCTGGGCCCGGACGGCGCACAATGGGTCTTCGACAACATGACCACTGGCGACGTCGTCCAGGTCGTGAACACCGAAGGGGACTTCGCCAACTTCGATGACGGATTCGGCGACTGGAACATCCCTTGGTCGCAATACGGCAACTGACGGGGTGGCACCTCGCCGGGCCTTATCCGCTGACGGTAGGCTCGGAGCCAGAGAAATGGCGCAGCCAGGCGCAGGCCGGGCGGCGCGGAAGCCTACGGAAGCGAAGCTCCACGTGACTGAGAAGAACCCGACACCTCCCGACCGGCCGGATCCGGACCTGGATCCAACGAACGACACCGACGAGCCGGCCTTCGAGTGGATGAAGCCGGCGTCCACGGCCGCGCCGGCCGCTAAGGCCGGGAACGCGCCGTCCGGAACGTCCGCGCAGCCCGCACCGGCCGCGCAAGTCGCGGCCGGGCAGCCGGAGAGCCGCGCCGACCGGAAGGCGGCCGAAGCGGCCGTCGTCCGCCCCGACGCTGATAAGACCGGCGCTGAACAGACCAACGCTGGAAAGACCCACGCTGGAAAGACCGACGCCGACGAGCCGCTGCGGACCTCGGCGCTGCAGATCCGTCCTCCGCAGGAGGACGTTGAGCGCCGCAACGCCGAACGCGAACAGGCCGCCAAAGCCAAGCCGGTCCTCCCGCGCGTCATGCAGGTGCTGCTCGCCGTGTTCTACCCGGTGATCCTGCTGGTGCTGGCCGTCCGGGCCGTCACGAGCCCCATGTTCCTCTGGGTGGAATACAACCGTCCGGGCTTCCCCGGCGACGGCTACGGCTTCAGCCCCGATGACCGCATGACCTACGGCTCCTACGCCGTGGACTACCTAAGCAACTGGTCGGGTCCCCGCTACCTCGGCGACCTCGTGGACCAAAGCGGCGAACGGCTGTTCAAGGACGGCGAGGTCAGCCACATGGCCGACGTCAAGGCGGTGATCCTGTCCACGTTCGGGGCCGGCACCCTGCTGATCCTGCTGGGCCTCATTGCCGTGATTTACCTCAGGCGGCGCCACAACGGGGGAGTCCGCCGCGGCCTCTTTGCCGGCTCCATCATCACCCTTGCCGTCATCATCGGCCTCGGCACCCTCGCCGTCCTGGGCTGGGAGCAGTTCTTCACGGAATTCCACCGCATCTTCTTCGCCAACGGGACCTGGACGTTCTCCCTCCAGGACACCCTGATCCGGCTGTTCCCGGGCCAATTCTGGATGGACGCCGGGATGGTCATCGGTGCCTTGGTCCTGCTCGCGTCCGTGCTGACCCTGATCCTCACCTGGCCCACCCGCAAACGCCGCGGCCTGGGCCCGAAGAAGGCCGCGGACGCCGGGAAAACGGACGCCGAAGCACCGGTAGCGGGGACCGCGGCCGCCGGCGACGCTGAGGCCACGGCACCCGGCGGGGCGCAGGTCACCACGGACGGCGGCACGGACGGCCCCCCTCGCACGCGGCACACCGTCTGACCAACAGCAGCAAGAGAAGCACCGGAAGCGGCCGGCACCATTGTGCCGGCCGCTTCCATGTTCGTGATGGAGCCCCGCGACTCCGCGGCAGATACGGCTCAGCCGTAGATGCGGTCGATATGGGCCCCGAAGTCCCGCACGACGGCGGCCCGCTTCAGTTTCAGCGACGGGGTCAGGTGCCCCGATTCCACAGTGAAGTCGGCGTCCAGGATCACGAAGCTGCGGATCGATTCGGCCTTGGAGACCAGCAGGTTGGCCTCGTCGACGGCGCCCTGGATGGAGGCCCGGACGGCCGCATCGGCAGCCGCCTGCGCCGGACTCATGACCGGCACCTTGCGGGCGGTACACCAGTGCTGGAGTGCTTCCGGGTCCAGGTTGATCAGGGCCGAGACGAAGGGTCGGCCGTCCCCGACCACCACGGCCTGGCCGACCAGCGGGTGCTCGCGGATTTTCTCCTCCAGCGGGCCGGGGGCCACGTTCTTGCCGCCGGCGGTGACAAGCAGGTCCTTCTTCCGCCCGGTGATGGTCAGGAAACCGTCCTTGTCGAGCGAGCCGAGGTCCCCGGTGCGGAAGAAGCCGTCCACGAACGCTTCGGCGTTGGCGGCCTCGTTGGCGTGGTAGCCCTTGAAGACGCCGATTCCCTTGACCAGGATCTCGCCGTCGTCGGCCACCCGGATGGTGGTGCCCGGGACGGGAATGCCGACCGTCCCCACCTTGGTCCGGGCCGGCGTGTTGGCCGTGCACGGCGCGGTCGTTTCGGTCAGGCCGTAACCCTCCAGAACCGGAATGCCGGCGCCGCGGAAAAAGTGGGCGTCATTGGAACTCAGCGGGCTGGCGCCGGACACCGTGTGGCGGAGCTGGCCGCCAAAGGCCTGCCGGAGCTTCGGGTAGAACAGCCGGTCGAAGACGCCCTGCCGGAGCCGCAGGAGGCGTCCGGGGCCTTTCCCGGTTCCCCGGGCGGCGGCGTCCAGGGCTTTGGAATAGTCGATCGCGGTGGCCGCGGCGGCGGCGAACACCCGCTCCTTGCCGGCGGCCGCAGCCTTCTGCTCCGCCCCGGCATAGACCTTCTCAAAGATCCGGGGGACCACCAGCAGGAAGGTGGGCCTGAACGCGGCCAGATCCGCCAGGAGCTCCTTGGCGCTGGCGGTGTGGCCGAGGGTGGCCCCGGAGCTCAGGCAGATCACCTGCACGGCCCGGGCCAGGACATGCGCCAGCGGCAGGAACATCAGGGTCCGGGCCCGCGGCTGCTTCAGGATCTCGGGCAGGAATAGGACAATGTTCTTGGCCACGAGGGCGAAGTTGGCGTGCGTGATCTCGCAGCCCTTGGGCTTGCCGGTGGTGCCCGAGGTGTAGACCAGCGACGCTACGTCATCGAGGGACGCGGCACTCCGGTGGCGCTCGAGCTCGGCGTCGGACACCCCGGCGCCGGCGGCGGCCAGGCTTGCCAGGTTCGGTGCGGCGCCGTCGTCCTCCATCCGGACGACGGCGACCAGCCGGTCGCCAAGCATCGCGGACTCGTCCAGCACGCCCTGGACCAGGGCCGCCTTGGCGTGGTCCTCGACGAACACGCGCCCCGCCCCCGAGTCGTGCAGGATCCACTCGATCTGGCTGGCGGAGGAGGTTTCGTAGATCGGGACCGTGACGCCGCCGGCGAACCAGATGGCAAAGTCCACCACCGACCACTCATAGCGGGTGGCCGACATGACGGCCACGGTGTCGCCCGGGGCGATGCCGCCGGCGATCAGGCCTTTGGCGAGGGCAGTGACCTGCGCCAGAAACTGCTGGACGGGGACATCGGTCCAGCCGGCCGGGCCTTTGCGGGCGTAGAGGGCGTGCACGGGATCCTTGGCGTGCTGCTCCAGGAGCAGGTCCGTCACGTTGCTCGCCGGGTCCAGCTCCACGAGCAGTCCGGTGCTTGCTTCTCTCACAGCCGAGTCTCCATTCCTGGTCCGCCCGGAGTGCGGCGGACTGTCCCCTGCCATCCTGCCTTAGATCCAGGAAGGCATCCACATCCGCAGGCGCCACTCCTGGTACGGGATCACCTCCGCGGTCCAGACCGGGTAGAAGAACGCGGAGAGCAGCACGGCCGCCACGACAAACAACGCCACCAGGTAAAACCCGGACCGCCGCCGCCACAGCGGGTCGCTGCGCTGGCCGAGAACCAGCCCCAGGCAGTAGGTCAGCGCCAGCACCAGGAACGGTTCAAAGGACACGGCGTAGAAGAAGAAGGTGGTGCGTTCCGGGTACATGAACCAGGGCAGGTAGCCGGCGGCCACGCCGGCCAGGACGGCGCCGGCGCGCCAGTCGCGGCGGCCCGCCCACCAGAACAGCAGGATCCCCAGGCTGATGGCCGCGCTCCACCAGATCAGCGGATTGCCCACCGAGAGGATCGCGGAGGTGCAGTTGCTCAGATCGCAGCCCGGGGTGCCCTGGCCCGGGGATTCGTAGTAAAAGGACGTGGGCCGCCCCATGACCAGCCAGCTCCAGGCACTGGCCTCGTACGGGTGGTCGGAGCTCAGGCCCTGGTGGAACTTGTACGCTTCGAGGTGGTAGTGGGCCAGGGACCGCACGGCGTCCGGCAGCCAGCCCCACTCGGCCGAGGGGTTGGCCTCGGCCCAGTGCCGGAAGTAGGCGTCCTTGGACAGGAACCAGCCTGTCCACGTGGCGCCGTAGACGGCGGCGGCCACTGGAATGATGCTCAGGAACGCCGGGAGGCCGTCCTTGAGGATGCCGCCGCTGATCCAGGCATGCACCCCGGCGATGCGCCGGGCGCTCAGGTCCCAGAACACGGTGAGCAACCCGAAGACGGCCACAAAGAACAGGGCGGACCATTTCGTGCCCGTCGCCAGGCCCAGGCAGACGCCCGCAACGACGCGCCACCAGCGGATCCCGAGCCACGGCCCGGACGTGAGCTGCAGCGCCGAGGGCAGACCCGTGGCGGATTCCGAGGCCTGCCGGCCGAGCCGCGCCGCGAGGCGACGCCGGCCGTCGTCGCGGTCCATCAGCAGGGCGCCGAACGCGGCCAGGAGCCAGAACATGAGGAAAACATCCAGCAGCGACGTCCGGGACATGACGAGATGGTGGCCGTCCACGGCCAGCAGCACGCCGGCCACGGCGCCCAGGGTCAGCGACCGGAAGAGTTTCTGCGCGATCAGCGCGAGCAGGAGGATGGACAGCGTCCCCGTCAGCGCCGCGCCGAACCGCCAGCCGAAGGGGTTGTCCGCCCCGAACAGCCACATGCCCGCCGCGATCATCCACTTGCCCACCGGCGGGTGGACCACGTACTCCGGCGTGTTCAGCAACACGCCGGGATTGCCGGCGATGAAGGAGTCGTTGGCGCGGTCGGGCCAGCTGCGCTCGTAACCGCTGACCAGGAAAGAATAGGCATCCTTGACGTAATAGGTTTCGTCGAAGACCAGGTTCCGCGGCGTGTCCAGCCGGACGAACCGCAGCACACCGCCCAGCGCCGCTGTCAGGACGGGGATGAGCCAGTACCACAGCCGAAGCGACGGCGGGTAGTCCCGCCAGCTTGCCAAGCCGCCGATCAGGCGCTCGCGGAGGGCCTCCGCCGTGAAGGATTCGGCGGGTCGGCCGACCCAGCGGTGCCCCTCGAGGTTGCGGCCGGAACGGGAACGGCCACGGGCGCGGTGGCCGGCGCTGCCCGGCCCTGCAGTCGAGGATGCGGCGGCGCCGGTTTCGGAGGTCCGCGTGGGGGTCTGGGTCACGTTGCCCATGCTACCTTTCACGGCTGTACCCGGCGGGGCACCGCTCCGCCGGCAGTAGGCTGGAGCTGTGGATCACGAACCCAGCGCTTCTTCCCAGCTTGTCCCCGACGACGGCGATGCCGGCGCCGCTACCCCCGCCGTTCCCGCCGCCGGGCCGGGCAGGATCGTCCTGGCGGCGACCCCGATCGGGAACACCGGCGATGCTTCGGCCCGGCTCGTGGAACTGCTGACGACGGCGGACATCGTCGCCGCCGAGGACACGCGGAGGCTGCACCGCCTCGTGCAGAGCCTCGGCGTCACCGTGGCCGGCCGGATCATCAGCTATCACGAGCACAATGAGGCGGCCAAGACCGCGGACCTGCTGGAGCAGGTCCGGTCCGGCCGGACCCTCGTGATGGTGACTGACGCCGGCATGCCGTCCGTCTCGGATCCGGGATTCCGCCTCGTTGAAGGGGCCGTCGCGGCCGGCCTCACCGTCACCGCGGCCCCCGGGCCCTCCGCCGTCCTGACCGCCCTGGCCCTCTCAGGACTCCCGACCGACCGCTTCTGCTTCGAGGGCTTCCTGCCCCGCAAGGCCGGCGAACGGTCCTCCCGGCTGGCCGAGCTCGACGCCGAACGCCGCACCATGGTCTTTTTCGAGGCTCCCCACCGGCTGGAGCCGATGCTGCGGGCCCTCCACGAACGCTTCGGCGCCGACCGCCGGGCCGCCGTATGCCGCGAACTCACCAAGACCTACGAAGAGGTCATCCGCGGCACCCTGCGCGAACTGCTCGAATGGGCCGAAACCAACGAGGTGCGCGGCGAAATCGCCGTGGTGGTCGGTGGGGCGCCGGACCGCGAACCCGGCCGCCCGGAGGACCACGTTGCCGCCGTGAACTCACTGGTTGCCCAGGGCATCCGGCTGAAGGAAGCCGTCGCGGCGGTGGCCGACGATGCGAAGGTCAGCAAGCGCGAACTCTATGCCGCGGTGCTCGCCGCCCGGTGATCCCCGCGGCGGGTTCCGGCCCGCGCCCGGTGACCCTGCGCCAGGTGACCCCCGCCTGGTGACCCCCGCCTGGTGACCCTGCCCGGTGACCCCCGCCTGGTGACCCTGCGCCAGGTGACCCCCGCCTGGTGACCCCCGCCTGGTGACCCTGCGCCAGGTTCACGGATTGTGATACGCGCCCCAGTTTCCGGGATGGTGCTCCCTGCGCTGGGTTCCTGGATGGCCGAGGCGGGACCAGCCAGTACAGGTTTCCCGGCTGCCAACGAGGGACATGCTCATTCTTGGGCCCGCCGGGTGTGGAGCATGCTCACTGCCGGGCGCGGCCATTGAGCGGTATCCCATTCTGTCCAGTGCTCGGCGCTCGGAGGGAGCATGTCCACTGGGTGTATCTGAACTGGTCCCCGATTGTTGGACTGGTTGGTTACAGCCTAAGCTGCGAGGGTCTGGGCGCGGTATTGGACCGGGCTCAGGCCTTTGAGTTTTGTTGAGATTCTTTCGGTGTTGTACCAGCGGATGTACTCGTTCAGGGCCGTTGCCAGGGCGTCGGTGCTGGGGAACCGGGCATGGTGGAAGAGTTCTTCCTTGAGGTGGCCGAAGAAGTTCTCCATGACCGCGTTGTCGTAGCAGTTGCCTTTGCGGGACATCGATTGGACCGCGCCGGCGTCCTCGAGCAGAACACGCCAGGACACGTGCCGGTACTGGAAGCCCTGGTCTGAATGCACGAGCGGTTTCTGTCCGTCCTGGAGCGTTGCCAGGGCCTCGTGCAGTGACGTGTTGGTCAGTTCCAGGTTCGGGGAGGAGCTGACGGTGTGGGAGATGATCTGCCGGTCGAACAGATCCATGACCGGGGAGAGGTAGAGCTTCCGGCCGCCGACGCTGAACTCGGTCACGTCCGTCACCCACTTCCGGTTCGGAGCATCCGCGTCGAACTCGCGGTTCAGTACGTTCGGGGCGATACCGCCCTGCTCGCCCCGGTAGGAGTTGTAACGCTTCTTCCGCCGAACCTTGCAGACCAGCCCGAGTGACCGCATGAGTTTCAGCACGGTCTTCTTCGCGACCGTCCAGCCTTGCCTGACCAGTTCCGTGTGGATACGGCGGTGCCCATACCGGCCATGGTTCGCCGTGAAGACGTCCGTGACTGCGGCCTTGAGCGCCTCCTGCGGATCGGGGGCCTGCAGGCGGGCCTGGTGATAGAAGAACGTGGACCGGGCCACGCCGGCAACGGCCAGCAGCACCGGGAGCGGGAAGTCAGCCTTGAGGG